>JAFXEA010000356.1 GCA_017521065.1 Kiritimatiellia bacterium
TCCGTACACCTGCATTCGCGGTATGCATGTCATATGTACTGTGCCGACGGTAGCCATCTGACTGCAGATAGTCATATGAAGCATTGTAGAGAACGCCTTCTTCCTCGTCGCCGCCCTTGGTCTGCGCATTTCCGCCGAATGTATATTGAGAGCCAGCCTTGCCGGTGATTTTTGTGGACTGTTCATAATCGCGGGTGTCTGTCGTGACATTCACAACACCAGCCACGGCACCATCACCATACAGAACAGGACTTGGCCCATGGATGACCTCCACACGTTCGACATTGCCAAGAGGGATGCGCGTAAGGTTTGGCGCACACATATCAACATTGTTAAGCTCCTCGCCGTCCAGCACAACCTTGATGCGTCCAAAAGCGTTATCGCCGAAACCGCGCATGGCGATTGAGGTCAATATGGGATTGCCGTTCATGGCATGGATGTCCACACCCGCTTTTTTCTTCAGCAGCTCCGGAAGGTCTCCGACTCCGCTGGCGGCAATCTGACCGGCATCAAGAATCTGCACAGATGCGGGGATGTCCGCCTTCGCATCCTCAATGCGTGATGCGTACACCGTCACGGTCGGCAATTCCGCAACAATGTTCGTCGTCGCCGCAATGGCGGCAAAAATCAATGTGTTCATCCACAATCTCCTGTACCTTCATAAAGTTGCGCCCAATTTTATCCATATCACGGTGCAAAAACAATCCACTGTGACGCAAAAATCACTATAACAGAAACGCAAAATCCAGATCCGTGCCACAGCATGAGGCAACAGGAAATCCAGTCAACCTTACAGAATCACAACGAACAGGACTGGACTGAAAACATATGACAAAACCGACCGATCCTAAAGGATGGCCGGTTTCTGTGTATGCGTATGTACGCGACGGCTTATGCGCCGAGCTGGAGACGTGCGAAGCGCTTCACCGTAATAGCCGCGCCGATGTTCTTGGCGACACCGTCAAGGTACTTCTCGACGGTCATGTCCGCATCAGCGACGTAGTCCTGCTTGACGAGGCAGATCTGCGTGCAGTACTTGGCGGCCATGCCCTTCTTGATGCCGACGAGAGCCTGCTCCGGAGGAAGCTTGCCCTTCTGCTCCTTGAGCGCATTGAGCTTGATCTCGAGCTCGGCATCGATCTCCTCCTGCGGGACATCCTCGGGGTTGATGTACTTCGGAGCGTTGGCGGCGATCTGGAGGCAGATCATGTGAGCCGCGTCGGCGAGAGCCGGATCATCCTTCTCGCAGGCGAGCTCGACGAGCACGCCGATCTTGCCGCCCATGTGGATGTAGCCGGAGAGAACACCCGCGCCCTCGAGCGCATAACGCTCGCTGCGGCGGATCTTCACGTTCTCGCCCGTCTTGGTGAGAAGCATCTGGTAGTCGTCCTTGAGCGTAGCCTCGATGTCGTTGCCTTCGAGAGCGACCTTGGCCGCATCGTCAACGAACTTGATGAAAGCTTCGGTCTTGGCGACGAAGTCCGTCTCGCAGTTGACTTCGGCGAGAGCCATCGTCTTCTTGTCGGCGGCCTCGGCGAGGGCGATGATGCCCTGCTTGGACTCCTTGTCGACGCGCTTGGCGGCGACGGCGAGACCCTTCTCGCGGAGATCCTTGACGGCTTCCGTCATGTCACCGTTGGAGGCCTGAAGAGCTTCCTTGCACGCGCCCATTCCGGCGGCGGTGGCTTCGCGGAGCTCCTTGATCATTGCAATCGTGATTTCCATCTTGAAATTTCCTTTCTTGTTACCTGTTGGGCCACCGATTACTCGGCGGCGGGAGCGGCGGCCTCTTCAGCCTTCGGAGCCTCGGCGGCGACGGCGGCCTCAGCGGCAGCGACACCGGCAGCGCGCTTGGCGGCAAGATCGGCCTTGGCCTTGGACTCGGCAGCTTCCTTGGCGGCGCGGGCGGCCTGCTTCACGGCGTTGGAGAGAGCGGCCGACTTCTTGCCGCGGACGGCGGTCTTGACGGCGGCTTCGCCCTTGGCGGCCTTCTCTTCGGCGGCCTTGGCCTTGCGCTCGGCGCGGGCAGCCTTCTCGGCTGCGTCGCGGTCCTTGCGCTCCTGCTCGCGCTTGGCGGACTCTTCAGCGGCCTTCGCGGAGTACTCGTCGTTGGCTTCCTTGATGACCTTGACGATGCCCTTGACGACCATCTCAACACCCTTCACGGAGTCGTCGTTGCCGGGGATCACGAAATCGATCGGATCAGGGTCGGCGTTGGTGTCGACGAGAGCGACAACCGGGATTCCGAGACGGACAGCTTCCTTGACGGCGTTGGCCTCGCGGCAGACGTCAACGATGAACACTGCGCCCGGACGCTCCGCCATGTCGGCGATACCGGTGAGGTTCTTCTCGAGCTTGGTGAGCTCGCGGCGGAGCATGGAGGCCTCCTGCTTGTGCTTGGAGAGCTCGCCGTTGTTCTGACGGGCAAGAGCCTGAATCTGGCGCATGCGCTTGACGGAGCCGCGGATGGTCTTGGAGTTGGTGAGCGTACCGCCGAGCCAACGCTCGGTCATGTAGTACTGGCCGCACTCTTCAGCGGCGACCTTGACGAGCTCCTGAGCCTGCTTCTTGGTGGCGACGAAGAGAACCTTCTTGCCGTCGAGAACGGTCTTCTTGAGAAACGCGGCGGCTTCATCGAGAAGCGTGACGGTCTGCGTAAGATCGATGATGTGGATGCCGTTGCGCTTGTCGAATATGTAAGACTTCATCTTCGGATTCCAGCGCTTCGTCTGGTGGCCGAAATGCAATCCGGCGTCGAAGAGATCCTTGAGCGTGAGACCCGTAAGGGCCGAAGTAGGCATATCCATTTTATTTTCCTTTCTATCAAGTTTTAATAAACTAATCCGCTTTGACGTGGAGTCGGATATCTCCCCGCCGTTCGCTTCGCCTTTCCCCCTTTGGGAAAAACAGGCGCATAGGATATCAAAAACGCACCATAATGTCAAACAGGCACGGGTGCGTTTTTTTGCTGTTCAATGCAACCTGTCCGCAACAGCAAACAGGCAGGGAAAGATATCTCCCCCTGCCTGTTTTCAACATAAACAGCTGCTATTAGCCGTTCTTCTTCTCGAAGTCCTTCATGAAGGACACGAGAGCATCGACGCCCTCCATCGGGAACGCATTGTAGATGGAGGCGCGGATGCCGCCAACGCTGCGGTGACCCTTCAGTGAACCCATTCCGAGCTTCTTCGCCTCGGCGATGAACTGAGCCTCGAGCTCCTCGGTGGGAAGACGCCA
>JAFXEA010000357.1 GCA_017521065.1 Kiritimatiellia bacterium
AGAAGCGAAAGTACAACCGTAAACCGAGCCTCGAGAATGGCATCTCCTATCGACATTCCTGTTGCTTTGCGGAAGCGTATTTCCGCCATTCGTCTTGAACATGGGAACATCTGCGTTACATCTGCTGCGGTCAAACCGGTTGCCGCATCGTGGATGATGCGTTCGCGGGCCGCTTCCACACAGGCGTCTCTTTTGCGTAATGGGTCGCTCGAGGCCCGTCGCACTACGCGCAGCGGACCGAAAAAGATGTTTTTCAATTTGACGCCGGGCATTTGCATTTGTTGATCAAGCAACTGAGCCGCAAAAAATCCTGCTTCGTTGAAATTGATCTCCACAGAGGAGAGAGACGGTGTTATGTTGGCTGCGATAAGTTCGTTGTTGTCGATGCTGACAACGGCAAGATCGTCGGGTATGGAAATTTCAAGGGCTTTTGCCGTCGAGATTACTTCTCTCGCGGTAGTGTCGTTTGCAGCGAAAATGCATGCGGGTTTCGTCAGGTTGGAGAGAAATTGTCGCATTTTGTTTTGAATAAGCGTATTAGCCGCCGATCCCATTGTATTGGCAGTGAAAATTTCCGGGCTGAATCCGTGAAGGGCGAGCGTTTTAATGAATACACCTTTGCGGATGTTCGACCAGGTGGTATCGCCAAACAGACTCATGAACGCAAAATGACTGCGTCCAAGACGGATGATTTCTTTGGATGCCAAAAGGGCGGATTGCCGTTGGTTGTGGAATACGGAGGCGATGCGGTCGGGCTTATCGCCTGCAGAGCGGTTGAGGAAGACGGTAGGTGTAGCGCTGAAAGCTTTTGGAGAAAAGGCATTGCTGATCCCGGCGCAGTCTGCGATGCAGCCGTCCGGCTTCCATAGATCCAAAAGCCGAGAAACGTTTGCAACCCGTCGACAGTCTTCAATGATGTTTACCGCCCAGCCGCATTTGTTCGCGTATTTCTGTGCGCCCTGCAGTTTATGTCGTGCGGATTCGCTTGGAGTATGTTGAAGATATAAAATTGTTTTCGACATGAGGCTGTAATATACCACAGTTCGTGTTGTTTCGCAAATGATACGATAATAAATGCGTGAAATCTACTGTATAAAATGGATGGTTTGGTATAATTTTGCGCATGATTAAAGCAATTCAGAGAGACACTTGCAAAACCTCGTGCATGGGAGGGGCAGCGTCCTCGCTGCCCGCGATTTGCCGTTGCACGGGCAACGAGGACGTTGCCCCTCCCGGGTTTTGCAAGTGTCTCCAGAATAAATGGACGCTTCTGGCGTTCCTTTGTGGGCTATTTCTCGTCTACACGGTGGATAGGGCCATTCTGGGTGTATTGGCGATTCCCATTCAGGAGGAGCTGAAGCTTTCTGATGTGCAGTTCGGTCTTTTGAGTTCAGGTATTTTCTGGACGTATGCGATAGTCGTTCCGTTTGCCGGGTTGATCGGCGACCGTTTCAATCGCAGCAGGCTTATCGGCTGGGCGGCGATTTTCTGGAGCGTGATGACGTTATGCGCCGGCTTTGCGAATGGATTCATCACTCTCTTCCTGCTGGTTTCAGTTGCTGTCGTCATCCCGCAAACTCTCTATTCTCCAACGGCAAACGCGCTCATTTCCGAACATCACAAGGAAACGCGCACGATTGCGCTTTCATGCCACCAGGCCGCCTACTATACCGGTTGGTTTGTGTCGGGCGCGGCGGTGGCGCTCGTTCTTTCCCTCTGCGATTCCTGGCGCTGGACATATTTCATATTCGGCGGTGTCGGTATCGTTTTAGGTTTTGCTTTTCTCCTTTTCAGCAAATCAGATAACAGCCAGAATGTCACCTCTGCGGCAAAGCCTCCGATATCGGATTCGCTCAAGGCGTTCTTCTGCTGTCCGACCGCGCTTCTCTGCGCCTTTGCCTATATCATAGAAGTGTTTGTCGGTTATGGCTACAGCGCTTGGGGACCTAAGTTCATCGCCAAAAAATTCAATCTCACGCCCGGCGCGGCGGGAACAGGTGTAATGTTCTGGCACTATGCGGCGGCGTTCGCGGCGATTCTTGCGTCCGGCTGGCTGACGGACCGCTTCGTCAAACGCTATCCGCGCTTCCGGCTCGTATTCATGCTGGCGACGCAGTTTGTCGCATCTCCGATGCTTGTTCTCTTCGCCTTCGGGCCGACGTTGGCATCAGTCTGGACTGCCGCCGCGGTGTTCGGCCTTTCGCGCGGCGCATACGGGGCGAACCAGTTCGCGGCTATCTTTGATGTTGTCGATTCCCGTTATCGGGCAGGTGCGCTCGGTTTCATCAACGTTCTCGCCGGTCTCATCGGTTCGCTCGCTCCCATCGGAATAGGCTATCTTTCGCAGACATACGGCAACCGCGGCTTTGAATGGGGCTTTGCATCACTCGGAGTTTCGTTTGTCGTGGCGATTGCCGCGCTACTGCTCGCACACTTCGTGACGTATAAGCGCGATCTGAAAAAGAAAGCCTTGGCGCAGGCTTAAAGATAGAAAAAAGGAACACTAACATGAAGTACGATATATGCAGTTTTGAGAATCGAGTAGCGGTTGTAACGGGTGCAGGCGGGAATATCGGTCTTGCGGTTTGTCGTCAGCTTGCCGGATATGGAGTGCGTATTGCCGCTTGCGACGTGGATGCAAAAATTGTCGAGGAACGCATTGCCGATTTGAAGGCCGCCGGAGCGGATATTCGGGCCTATTCGATGGACGTTCTCTCGCGCAAGGCCGTTTTCGACGCGATTGCCGCCATTCTTTCCGACTTCGGCAAGATTGACATCATGATCAACAATGCGGGCGTATGGAACCACCGTGACGTAATCGGCCGTCAGCGTTTCGAGGAAATGGATCCTGTTGAATGGAAACGGTTGCTGGAGATCGATCTTGACGGCGTGTTCCACTGCTGCCAGGCGATTTTGCCGCACATGATTGAACGCGGCTACGGTCGCATAATCAACACCACATCCATCGCCGGCGAAGTCGGGCTGCCGGGATATGCCGATTATGCCGCCGCCAAGGCGGGACTCATCATGTTCACGAAAACGCTGGCGATGGAAAACGCCAAGAAGGGCATCACCGTCAACTGCGTGTCTCCGGGAATGGTCGCCCGCGGCGAAATCGTGGCAGAGCCTGGTACATGGATCGGTCGCAAGGGCGGTGCGGACGAAATGGCGCGGGCGATGGTGTTTCTTGCCGCCGACGAGTCGGGATTCATGACCGGCGTCGATATTCCGGTTGACGGCGGACGCATCCTCGGTCCTCACAATTGCGATATGTAAAGGCTGTTTATGACGTTTCTGTTTGCCAGTTTTCTGTTTGCTGCAAGCGCGGTTAGAGGTCCGATGCCGATTCTCTCAACGCCGTACTTCGAAGACGGCGCAATTGATTACGAATCGCTTGCCGCCCAGACGAAATATGTGGCAAAATGGTGCCCCGGCGTTATCTGGGGGCAGTCGAACGATTCAGTCGACTTGGTAACGCACGAAGAGCGGCTTAAAGCCTTCGATACGTGTGCGAAAGCTGTCACGGGAACATCCGCCGTGCTTGCGCTCGGAGCGAACGGTACGAACGTCGTTCACCTGATCGATCTCGTCCGTGCGATCGAGGATACGGCAAAACGTCACCCGACGGCGAAGATTGTCATTATCTCGCGTCCGACGAACGATGCCAGAAGCGAGGCGGACATCGAAAAAGGCTGGGAGGCGATAGCTCCTATCGCGAAGCGTCCGGTCATATTTCAGACGCACGGCGCCAAACATGTGCCGGAGCCATCGGTCGAGCTGATGGTGCGCCTTGCAAAGCGTCATCCCAAGGTATTCGGCTGGATCAAGGAGGAATCCGCAGGAGACAATGCGAATGTGCGGATGGTTCAGGAGAACGCCGCCAAGCCGGCGGTCAAGACGGTCCTGAGCGGTTGGGGCGGTTGGCAGTGGCTCTATCAGCTCCGTCAGTGCGGCAGCGAAGGGCTCATAACCGAACGGGCGGCATACGCGCCGATTCTCGGAACAATCTGGCGTCTCTATGAGTCGGGTGAGCGTGGTTCGCGTCTGGCGCAGGCTTACGCCATGTACAGACTGCTCATAGATCAGCGGAATTTTCCGGCTGGACTCCGCGGTTATTCTCTTTACATGCTCAAGAAAGAAGGTCTGTGCCGTTCGCTCGTTTCCCGGCAGTATCTGCATCGGGAAGTGACGGAAGGCGGCACGTTCGGCTGGGGCGACGGATATAAGCTCGAAACGGTCACGCTCACCGACCGCCAGAAAGCCGAGCTTGACGCTTTGCATGACGACATGATGGAATTTGTGAAGCAGGTAGCGCCGTAATCAGCGGACATTGACTCGCTCATTTTTTCGGGAATCTGGTACTCGGTTGTATTGCGCCTTTGGCGCGACCACGAAAGCTGCGGCGGCATGTGAGTAGAGTACAGAATGCTGCTCCAAAACGGATATGTGTCCGCTTTGGAGCAACCAAAACGGATATGTGTCCGCTTTGGTGTGGATTTTACAAATCGCATATGCTATAATTCAGGCATGAAAAATTATCCGCGCATATATCAGACCATGATTGAGTCACATCTCAAAAACTACAGACAGATGGTTTTTGTGTCGGGACCAAGGCAAGTAGGTAAGACTACAATGTGTGAGGCTGTTGCTTCAACGTATCTTAGTTGGGATGATGAAGATGTTCGGCGTGCTATTCAGTCCGGGCAACGTGCTGTCGCGGATAAGTATGCTTTGAATGTCGCTGCAGAATCTGAAAAAGTGCTTGTGTATGATGAAATACACAAATATTCCAAATGGAAACAGTTTCTCAAGGGGTTCTATGATCTGTACGGGAGAAATCTGAGAATCGTTGCCACAGGTTCAGCGAAGATGGATGTATACAAGAAGGGTGGAGACAGTATGATGGGCCGATATTTCCCCTATCGGATGCATCCGCTGTCTGTCGCAGAACTGTTGGATGTATCAATTCCGGATGAACGGATCGTACGTTCTCCGAAAAGGCTGTCGGATGACGAGTGGACGGCTCTAGTGCGATTTGGTGGTTTTCCAGATCCATTTGTCAATAGGGATGTTCGTTTCTCAAGAAGATGGAATTCCCTTAGGTTTGAACAGCTGCTTAAGACTGATATGCGCGATTTGACGCGAATCTCTGAACTTGATCAGCTTTCAGCATTGGCGGAGATACTCTCAAACCGGTCAGGGGAGCAGCTTGTCTATAAAAGTATAGGGCGCGATCTGGGAGTGGATGAAAAGACGGCGAAGAAATGGATCAAGACGCTTAAATATCTTTATTTCGGGTTTGAGGTACGCCCTTGGTTCAGGAATATTGAGAACTCAATTCGAAAGATGCCGAAATGGTATTTGCGAGACTGGGCAAACATACAGGATGAAGGTAAGCGGGCTGAGACATTTATCGCATGCCATCTGCTTAAAGCTGTCGAGGGATGGACGGATCTCGGCTACGGGGAGTTTTCACTTGGCTATCTTCGAGATAAATCAAGGCGAGAGGTTGATTTTGTCGTGACGCGCGATGGAATTCCGTGGTTTCTTGTAGAGGTGAAAAAATCAGACACCTCTCTTTCTGAAGCTCTCGCGTTTTTCCAGAAAAGGACAGGCGCCGCACACGCATTTCAGGTTGTTATGGACGCGGCGTATGGAGAGTATGACTGTTTTGCGATTCATTCGCCTAAAGTCGTTTCTGCCAAGACGTTTCTGAGTCAGTTGTTCTGATATAAAACTAAGTCGATGCCATAGGAGCGCTCATTTTCCAGTAATCTGTCCATCTTCGTTTCACCATTGCACTTTTTCTTTACTGCGCCGCTGGCGCGACCACGAAAAATTGAGAAGGTTCAGGAGGTCGGTGGCGGTGATAATTGGTAGGCGCCAAGGAGTGCTTCGCTCAATGGCGGCTTTGGTGATGTGGGACATGTAGGACAGGTGCGACAGGTAGGACTAAATTAGCTTATATTAGCATTGAGGGAAGCACTATCAAATAGCAGGGATTGAAGCACATGACTATTTGCCAAGCCATTCTCAGATCTTCGCTCATCAGCAATTTCCAGTAAACATTCATCCC
>JAFXEA010000358.1 GCA_017521065.1 Kiritimatiellia bacterium
AGATATGCCTGACGTCACTCTCGGACTTCGCTGGTACAAGTGGCATTCAGGCGGGATGTGTCTCAACTTCCCTGAATATTTTCCGGTGAAGTCGAAGGTGCCGGAATTGGCGGACTATTTCCGTTCGTGCGGAATTACGGTAATGCCGTATACTAATGGACGGCTCTGGGATACAAAGCTCATCTCTTTCCGCTATGCTGAATCTGATGCCTGCATGAAACAGGGTGGAGGATTCTATCCTGATCCGTACGGTGGAGACAAGGCATACGGACGGCACGACTTTGCGGTTATGTGTCCGTTCGCCAGGAACTGGCAGGATGCCATGAGCGAGTTCACGGAGCGGACATTCAAGGAGGCGGGAGCAAATGCAATCTATTACGATCAGATAGGATGTGCGGGCTACAGGTTATGCTTCAATCCCAATCACGGTCATCCTGTCGGCGGCGGATCGTGGTGGGCGGACGGCTACCGCGCATTCCTGAAGCGGGAACATGACAGGTGTGCTCCAATGAATATCGCCCTTACGACCGAGGGGACTGCGGAATGCTACATGGACGTGTGCGATGGACAGCTTGTTGTGACTGCCGCCACTGGTGAGGATGTGCCGTTCTTTCCTGCTGTCTATTCCGGATACGCCATCTATTTCGGTACGCGTCAGAGCGCCCGCAAGGCGTTCGATCCTACATTTGCGCTTATGGCCCGCGAGTTCACTTGGGGCGTCGTGAACGGTTGGAGCGACGACTGGTACCCGAACCGCTGGGGAACGGAAAAGCGGACTGCCGAGGCTGCTGTGGCTTTTGCCCGGGCGCGGGAAGCGAATAGAGATCTGTTTGTGTATGGAACACTTGAAGACGAGCTGCGTCCGGTAAGTCCGCTTGAGATGCGTACGCATGTCTGGAAGGGGACATGGACGAAAACTGCATATACGGGGGATGTTGCGGTTGTGACTGGCACGTGGTGGAAGGATCGTGCCGGAAAGAGTGTGCTGTCAGCCGTCAACACAACCGATGATCCGCAGACTGTCAAGTTCCGGGTTCCGCACAGGAAGGACGTATGCGTCAGCCGTACGTTCAAGCCGCGTGAGATTGTGGTCGAAAGATACTGAACAGAAAAGGAGAATGGCGATGAAGGAAAGATTGTTCACAGCGTTGGTGGCGGTTGCGGCTTCGGCTGTTTCCGCGCAGGAAGTTGAAAATGTTCCCGAACTGGATCTTTCGTCGGATGTGACGATAACGGTTCCGGACGGCTCGATAAAGAGGATTGAATATATTTCAGGCAAGGCGAACGCGAACCTGATAAAGGACGGCGGCGGAACGCTTGAGGTTGCCATTGTCGGAAATACGAACGCATCGTTTTTCGTCAATGGCGGCAAATTGAAGTTTGTGCGTCCGGGAAAACTCGCACTCGCCACTGATGAGGCTGCGTTCCATGTTGATGGAAGCGACATGGATTCAATGGAGATATCCGTAGAGAACGGAACGAATTTCGTCACTAAAATGAAGGATGTGATGGGGCGAAGCACATTTGCGTCGCAGCTGAATTCACGTCCTAATCCGTTTCTCTCCTTGAATGCGCTGAATGGACTGAGTGTTTTTGATTTTGGCGGAATGTATGGTAATGGCCTTGTGGGGCATGGCGCCGCAATGGGATTGTCCGAACATCATTTCCCGAACGAAATATTTTATGTATGGACTGATCACGATGAAGACAAATGGACTGCTGAACCTGGCAAATACGGTCCAACTCCCGTAAATATGTGGTATAGTGGATATCGGGGGTCGAACACGACGGTCGGAGCAGGCTGGAAGCTGTTTCGAACCGCCACGCGAATTACAGAAAACCTTTATTTGGATGATGTGAAAGCTGGAACAGAAACCATTCCTGGTGACGGGTGGCATCTTTTCCGTACATACACCTCCAAATTTTGGGATCCATCGACAGAAAGCGATGACAATAAAGGAAATTATCGTGTGCGGGGTTTTGGATTCAAGCCTAGTGGTACCACTCCTTGTGGCGGGTTCAAGTTGGCGGAAATGGTACTCTGTACTAACTATCTTACAACAGCAAAGCGCGAATACGTGAATTTCTATCTGAAGCGCAAGTGGTTTGGCGGCTATCCGGTGAAACGGGTTGTCCTGTCGGAAGGATCGATGCTCGATACGTCTGAAGCTTCACTTCCAATATCGGATTTTCAGATGACGGGTGCCGCTTCGGTGGTTGGCCTTGAGAACATCAGTATGGTTACTCCATCTGGCGCATCATCCAATGTTGTCGTGTCTGCCGGAGTGTATAATGCCAAGGATCGCAATGTGTCTGCTATTCCGAATCTCGGATTTACCGCTGACGGTGAGATTGTGCTTCCTGTCGGAACCAATGCGGCAAATATTGTGGATGGTGTCGGACGCTTCCGCAAGAGCGGTGCTGGGGCACTCTCCATAAGTTATCTCGGAAGCGGATTTGAGTCATTGGATGTTGCGTCCGGTAGCCTTGTGATAAATCCGCTTTTGACTCCATCGGCATCCTTGCATGTTGATGCTGCCGATTCCGAAGCGTTCATTGTTTCTCAGGAAAACGGCACAAACTTTGTGGTTCGATGGGAGGATGTGCTGCGGTGCGGACAGGCTCTCGTTCACTCCAACGCCAAGTATTCATATAATGATAATGCGGTGGTCAACCGTCCGTTCCGGGTGCCCAACCGGCAGAATGGATTGCCGATGGTTGACTTTGGTACGCAGGCGGATGCCGATCATCCGGATGGATGGGGGGCTATGCTTGCGGTTTTGAAGCCAATCACCGTCAAGAATGGTTCGAGACTTACATCGTCCGATTACGGTGCGCTTCAGGTGTTTACCGTGTGGGAGGATGATCCAGCTTCTTTTGAACGTGAGTATTTGAAAGATGCGGAGGGAGTTCTGAAACCTGTCATTGGACCCTCCATCTATGGAAATGGCTATTCCTGGTATCGTGGTGCAGGTGGTGAAGGTGTCGGATTCCCGTTCTGCACGATGCAAGGGCCAGCGACCGTTCGAGAAGAAATGTGGCTCGACAACAAGCGTTTTTACTCGCAATACGTGCGTTTCACTCCCATTGACAGGGGTGTGCATCTTATGGATCAGCGGATCGGTGACGGGGAAGGCGGTTCTTCCATCGCATTTGTCGGCGGAAATGCAACCTGCCAGACCACAAACGGGCCATATGCGGCTAAAGGTATGTACGGCGGTGTACGAATCGGTGAGTCAATGGCGTTCCGGTATGCTCTGCCGATGGCTCAACGCACTCAGATACGCAATGCGCTGGGAGTCAAGTGGTTTGGTAGGGAAAAGTATTCGCACTGCTACGGTTTTGAGAATATTACGATTTCTCAAGGTGCATCGCTTTCGTTGCCGTATGCCGAAGTGTCGGTTACGAATCTCACGGTTGGCGGAAACCTTTCTTCAAGAACGATATCTGTATCCAAGGCGTTGGCTGTTACCGGAGATTCGACGGTCTCAGCCCCGCTGTCGCTCAAGTCAGGCGGAACATTCACCATTGTGCGCAATGATGCCGGTGATTTCTTCGAGCTTGAGGTGGATGCATTCTCAATTGAGTCCAAAGGACTCATCGAGATATCAGACTGGGATGGTCTGCTTTGCGGAGGGTCGTATCGTGTGGTCGAATCGGAATCTCTGTCCGGTGACGCTTCAGGATGGAGTGGACGCAATGCCGACGGTACGGTCAAGGCGAGATTTGAGATGCGTTCCGATGGCCTGTATCTCAAGTTTGAGTCCTGCGGCACCCGCATCATCATACGGTGAGGAACTCCGTTTGTGAATGGTGCTTTTGTGGCAAAATGAGTAATCAAAAGAAGGAGAACGATAGATCATGAATCAGAACAGACGTGAGTTTTTGACTGGAGCAGCATGGATGGGAGCTGCGGCTATGGCGGCGGGATGCATGAGCCGGAAGTCTGCAATGTGCGGATTGGGTGGAGGAGCCGGTGCTCCAATGCACGGCTTCCGCGTTGCTCCCATGAAGAAGGTGCGCGTCGGGGTGATTGGTGTTGGAAGCCGTGGCGCCCCGGCGGCACGGCGTATCGCACAGATTCCCGGATGCGAAGTCACCGCAATCTCTGATATCAATCCAAAGCGTCTTGACCTTGTTCAGAAGTGGCTTAAGGATAATGGATATCCAGCGGCAAAGGAATGGAGCCGTAACGGTGACGAGGATGCATGGAAGGGACTTTGCGACAGCGATTTGGTCGATGTCGTCTATTCTGTGACGCCTCGTCCGCTTCACTGTCCGATCAATGTCTATGCGATGGCGCATGGTAAGCATGTTCTCCAGGAAGTGCCAGGAGCATTCTCGCTTGACGAATGTTGGGCTACGGTTGAGGCGGCGGAGAAGTATCGGCGTCACTGCATGATGCTTGAAAACTGCACTTACGGCGAATTCGAGATGCTTGCGTTCAACCTCGTGAAGAAGGGCAAGCTTGGGGAGATCGTACAGGCCGAAGTCGGCTATCAGCATGATCAGCGTTCTCTTCAGTATAAGCCGCGTGATGGACGCTTCTGGCGCATCGACCGTCACATGA
>JAFXEA010000359.1 GCA_017521065.1 Kiritimatiellia bacterium
GCATCCATTCGCGCCCTGCGACAGAAGTGGATATGATCACGTTTCCGGCCGTTGCGTTTGGATGCCGACCCATTGCCTCCTTGAGCCGGGGCAGGATCATGTCCGTGCGCGGATCACACACGTGAAGCTGGATGAAGGGAACCGAAC
This sequence comes from Kiritimatiellia bacterium, assembly GCA_017521065.1. GTDB lineage: Bacteria > Verrucomicrobiota > Kiritimatiellia > RFP12 > UBA1067 > UBA1731. The sequence goes on from JAFXEA010000359.1 coordinate 148, forward strand.
CCGCCCACGGCAGAACGTCGTCAATGGTCGGCATGCGGGTACCGCGCCATTCCGGAGCCTTCCATACTCCTACATCGCTTTTCTCCAGCGAACCGCGCCAGACCATGTTCGTTGCCCATCCATGCGCCGCATGCCCTTTCTTGGCGCCTATCCACACGTCATGCGTGACGAATACCACGCCCTCCCTTGAAAGCCACAGATCGCACTCGAAAGGGAATCCGCCCGCCGCAGCAGCCGCGAAAGCCGGCACTGTGTTCTCGGGACAAATCCAGCCTTCGCCGCGATGCGCGACCAGTGTAGAAGGAGAAACGGACCCTATGTGCATCTTTGCAGCTCTGGCCTCCTTCACAACATCTGGAGACGCGGGCGGCAGTTCATACCTGTCGGGCTGCGGAGTGGAGGCGTCCCATGCCGTGCAGACGCGGCAGACAGCGAAAAACACCACAGACGCGCACCGCCATGCGCAAACGCCAGCACATCCTTTCAGGCTATGCTTCGTCATCTGACACATCCTTCCGTCATTCCGTCTTTGCCTTTGCGAAGGCGGCCTTTACGTCCTCGATGGACAGATCCGTCTCAAGATACTTCATCCCCGCCGCGTCAAGTCTGCAGGGCTTGCCCCCGCTGAGTTCCGGGACGCCGAACACCCCTTCTCCGCACGTATGCCAATACGAAACCACGCGCTTGCCCCCACGCTCGAACACGAATCCGCGAAGATGGGGAGCACCCTTGGATTCCGGCAGCATTTCGATCTCGTGCAGTTCGTACCCACCCTTTTCGTTCACGTACAGATGATGCTCCTGCGTCCGGGACTTCAAGGCTTCCTTCTGCGCCTGAGTGAGCCAGTTCCTTGCGCGTACGTCCTCCCAGCGGCGTATGACCTCGATCAGGTCGGGAAGACGGGGATGACCTTTGCGGAACGCGCTGTTCATCTGGACCGTCATAGGGCAATCCCATGCCGCCGCACGGCTCGTTCCGAACTCCCACATGTCAGGCTGGGTGCCGATTGTGCGGTTCTTCCCCTCCTGCTGAGGCTTGTACAGCTTCCACCATCCGAAATTGAGCCGGGTGAAGTTCCTGCGCATCAAAGGCGCCTCCGCCTGAGGGAACTCGACGATCTTCTCCTTGAACACCTCGGGGGCGAAGATGTCGAACGCATTTGCGCCGCCCAGCATATGCCAGTCGAAATGGGCCTTTGCCGCGGCTTCGCAGAAAACCGGCTCCGGGCGCAGCTTCTTCCATACGCGGTACTGGGCGTGGGGGACATTGTAGTTGAACGGCGCGTTCACGCCCTCCGAACCATCCATGTAGGCGAATTCGAACCCCGCTGAATACACTTCGGCGATCTTGTCCGCAATTTCGTCCTGAAGGCTTGTGCGCTGATCGACATAGCAGCTAAACGGTATCCAGTACTCGCTCACGTCCAGGATGCCTCCGATCTCGCCGGCTGGATGAGCTGTCTTTCTGGTCGCGTGCGCCCCCCTTTCGATTCCGGTGAACCGGTACGGCGGATCCGACGTATAGCCCCTGTACGAAATGAGCTCTCCGCCGAAACGGAGAATCCGGCAGCCATCATACATTGTGGAGTCAAGCGGGGTCTCCTCCACGAAAAGCTCGGTGTCGCCGTCGTTGAGCGGCTTGGCAAGCGTAAAGCGGCGGGTGAGGTTCAATCTGTGGTCGGCGACCGGTGTCACGTAGCGTGACTTGAATCCCACGTGCGTGTGCAGGAAGTGAATGCCGGGGTGGATGCCCGCCGCCTTTATCTTGGCGAGCATGGCAGCAACGTCCTTAAGTCCGCCGGGATAGTCAGGAAGAATATCCCAGTCGCCGTTGTATCCCCATGAAGCGATCTCCTTCACGATGCAGGTATAATAGAGAAGCATCATTCTCACCCCCGCCTTCTTCGCAAGAGTGATATAGTCGTCCACGTTCCTCGGGGTCATGTCGCTCATCGTGAACATTGAGGCGTTGATGAGCGGAGAACGGCGACTCTTCACGCCCTGCGGCAGGGAGCAGTCGGTCTCCACGCACTCCACGGCATCGAGAAACGCATCCGGACCCGGCGCCGCGATCAGCGCCGCTGAACCTCCGCGCAGACGGCGTCCGCGCAAAAGATCCGCAGTAAGAAGCCTGAAACCATGCCGTGCCTCGTTATCGATCTCGGTCTCGCAGGATGTCCCGATTACGCCCACGGCGCACCTGGCGTCCCACACGGCATTGATCCAGTCACCGAAGTTAACGCGGTTTCGTGCCGGAATCTGCATCACCCGGAAGGACTCAACCGGCGGCGTGTCCATTTTCAGATCGCCATAGTCTTCCGGCTTCACGATGAACCGCACCAACTTGAATTCCATGTACGTCGGCTTCACGGACACCGCAACCTCCGCCTCGTACGGAGCGAGGTCAAACCCCACAACAAGTCTGTCTCCGTCGCGCCTGATGCGGTTTGCCGGGTACGTAGTGCGCTTGTGCATGTGCATGAGCTTGATCTCGTTGTTGAACGGACGCTCTTGGGTGACCGTGAACAGCGGTATGCGCTCACGCGCCTCGACGCACTCCTCGCCATTGGCGGTCAGCTTCAGCGACTTGACGGACGCATCCTCGCCTATAACAAGCCTGAACGCCTTGTTTGCAAACTCAATGTCGGCTGCGACGCATGAACACGCCAACATCTTAACAGTCAAGCAGACAATTATTTGAGCCAATATAGTCTTCATAAAAATCCTATTCCTTCTTTGGCGCACATTATATATTGTCCGCACATTCATTTCTATATAAAATTTCGCAATTCTTTATAAGAAAAACGCAACTCATCAGCATCCTGCGACATTCCGGCAAGAATATGGCATCATGCCACCATTAATAAATCCAATACATGAAAAGTATTGTCCGCTACTCGCTTTTGTCCGCCGTCCTTCTGGAAACGCCGCTCCTCTGCCGTATGACCGGAGGTCGCAACGAACTCCTCTGCGACCCCTGTTACGGCGCGGCTACCGGTATACGCCAGGCATATAATCGAAGATGCCCTTGCCGGGAGGGACCGTACCGGGGAACACGCCGAACACCTCCGCATAGCGACCTTTCGAGCCCCATATGCGAAGTCCGTTCGCCTTGCTTGTGGAAATCTTCCGTTCGGCAATGGCCGGACCGTTCTGGCTTTTGTATATCGATATAAGCTCGCGCCGACGCTCTGTGAATTTCGTGACATCCACAAAATACGTCACAGGGAATCCTCTGCTTTGGATATCCTGCTCCTGAAAATATATCTCCGGATTGAGCTTCGCCAGGTGAGCCGCCTTAATCGCAGCCGCCGAACTCATGAGATGATCCCTATGCGTATCCAACGGCCAATGGACGATTATCGCCCTCGGCTTGATCTTGCGAAAGAGAGAAGCGAGCGATTCGCACGCCTCGCGCCCCGCGAAAGCCTCGCCGTCTATCTCATCGCACCAATGGAGCGCGACACCGATCGCCTTGCATATGCGCTCCTCTTCAGCGGTGCGCATCCTTCCGCACGAGCCATCCAGATAGCTGGCCTCGCCAAGACCTCGTTCGCCATGAGTGTAATCAACGACGTGTACGTCATACATTTCGGCAAGACGCATCACCGTACCGATGGAACCTGCAAGATCGTCAGGATGCGCAGCCACATACACAACTGCATCGCGCCTCTTCCCCTCATCGGCCTTCGCCGCCCGTACACCTGAAGCAACGGCTCCTGCCGCTGCCACGGACGCAAGAAAACCTTTTCGCGAAACATTCATTTCTTCTCTCCTGCACGACGGCGATAGGCTCGGACCATCGACAGGACGGCGAAATATGCAATTGGCGTGGCTATGGCGGCGAGAAGGAATCCGCCGATGAAGAAAGACGCTATCAAGTCACCGGAAAGCTTCATCAGCGTTGCCCAATCCTGATGCGCAAGCACATCATTCATGGCCTTGGTAACGGCATCCCACGAAAGAGCCCTACCGATGAGACGGCTTCCGACCCAGCACTGCGCAGGATAGATGAAAATGATCGTGACGGGATTTGTTATGAGAGTACCGGTCAACGCCCCGATCTTGGAGCAGCGCAAAAGGAACGATAGCGGAAGCGAAATGTATATCTGAAATCCAAACGGTATCACGCTCCCGATAAACACCCCTAAAGCCCAACCGCGGGCTATGAAGCCCGCGGGTTTCTGCTCTTTTACGATCTTGTCGTAAAGACCGGAGATTTTCGCCTTAATCCAGCGCATGCACGAACAGTCCGGAACGGAGCTTGGGCTCGAACCACGTAGACTTGGGAGGCATTACCTGCCCGGCATCCGCAATGGACATCATCTCCTCGACCGACACGCCCTCCATCGAGAACGCAACCGCCGCGTCGCCGGAATCGACCTTCGCAGCAAGTGCACCCTCTCCACGGATTCCGCCCATGAACGAGATGCGCGGATCTGTACGCGGATCGGCCACTCCAAGAACAGGAGCGAGGAACTTATCCTGAAGGAACGAAACATCAAGCGCCGAGACAGGATCGGATCCTTCCGGGATCTCCCAGGAGAGCTCATGCCATTCACCGGCGATGTACATGCGGCAACGGCGCGATCCGCCGGTGAAGACCTCCTTCGCCTTGGCGAGAACCTGAGCGGCGTCAAGACCGTTGAGGTCATGAACCAAACGGTTGTAAGGCAGAATCTTCAGCTGCGAAGCAGGGAACACAACTGCCATGAACCACTTGGACTCACCTTCAAAATTGTGCTCCTTCGCATAGCGGCTCGCCGCCGCGCTGCGATGGTGTCCGTCGGCGATGTAGGCGGCAGGAATCTGCGCAAAAAGCTCCTGAAGCTCGTCAGCGATGCATGCGCTGCCGACGGCAATCTTCCATACCGTATGCTGGACGCCATCCTCAGCCGTGAAATCGTAAAGAGGCTCATTGCGGCATGCATCGGCGACAATATCGTTGATCGCCTTGCCCGCAGCATTCTCGTCGCGGTAGGTCAGAAACGCCGGACCGGTCTGCGCACCAAGGATGCGGATGTGGTTCGTGCGGTCATCCTCCTTATCCTGACGGGTCTTCTCATGCTGCTTGAGGATGCCGGCAAGATAGTCCTCTGTATCGAACACCGCCACGACGCCAGTCTGAGCACGGCCATTCATGATCTGGCGGTATGCGTAGAACGTAGCCTCATTCTCCTGGACGAGAGTTCCATCCGCACGAAGAGAATCCAACGCCTTGCGGGCCTGCGCGTAGGCCTCAGGCGACGAGCAGTCGGTACCATCCGGCATATCGATCTCAGGACGCGAGACGTGCAGAAAGCTCTTGGGGTTGCCGGACGCGAGAGCGCGAGCCTCGGCTGTATCAACCACGTCGTATGGAACCGCAGCAACCTGAGCCGCAAATTCCTGAACGGGACGTACGGCGGCAAAAGGACGGATATTCATCTTCTGTTACCTCAGAACGCGGGAGTACCAAAATATTCAAACCCGACATTCACAATCGGGAGAAACGAAGGCTCTGCGGAACGAATCACGTTGACCGCACCGACCTGCACTCCATAAAGCGACTCGCTACGGTTGATAAGGCCGACCTGAAAGCCGGAAACGGAATTGGCGACGTTGA
>JAFXEA010000360.1 GCA_017521065.1 Kiritimatiellia bacterium
GACTTCATCATCATGGGCAAGATGGACTGCGACACGAGCAATCTGGGCTGCCGTCTGAATCTTGCCGAAACGCGGCATATTCTTGAGGACATCATCTACAAATCGCTACCGGTCAACAACGAGTATTTCGATCCCGCCAAGAAGGAGCAGCTTGAGACGAACGAGGAATGGGCGGCAAGGAAGGTGTGCGGTGCTTGTGTGTCAAGTGTGTGTCTTGACGCAACAGGGTACTACTATCCGTGTCCGGCATTCGCGGGCGTGAATCTCGGCAGCTGTTATGAACACGACTTGAAGTGGATATGGAACGAATCGCCCGAGACGAAACGCATTCGCGCGGTGTGCGGGAAGGACTTCCCGAAGTGCGTGTCGTGTCCCGACCGCAACTACTGCTCGGTTTGCATGTGCCGCAACTACAACGAGACGGGCGACATTTTCAAGCCCGCCCAGCACTTCTGCGACGTCGCGAAGCTCAACCATGAAATCGTGGATGAGGCACAGGCAAAACGTATCGCGGCGATGAAAGGATAGGATGATCTGCGACGCGCATGTTCATATAGGCTACTATCCCCGCAAGGGATATGACAGGCCATTCTACTATTCGCCTTGGCGGATAGCGGGCATATTGGACAGATGCGGGGTGGGCGAGTTCATCGTGTCATCGACTTGTGCGCAGATGGAAGAAATCGGAGTTGCTGACATTGTTCGTGAGGCTCGGGAGCTGAAACGGCTCGCAGGGAACAGGGCGCATGTTTTCTTCTGGCTATCGGGGCATCTCTACGATCACGATCCAGAGATGAAATGGCTTGAATCTGGTTTATTCGAGGGAGTCAAGTTGCATGAGGGCGAGACGGCATGGGTGAAATGTCGGAAGAAAGCGTTGCGGAAGATATTGTCGGTCGCGTCAGAACGAAATCTCCCCGTAATGTTTCATGCTGGCGAGGATGTCGGCTGTCGTCCGACCAAACTCGCGAAAGTCGCTCGTGAGTTTCCGAACGTCCGCTTCAACTTCGCGCATTGCCGTCCCATGGACGAAATGGCGAAGGTGGTTGCCGACTGCTCGAATGTTTGGACGGACACGGCATACATGGCGATTGACGAATTTCCGAAGTTGCGCGATTATGACTGGCACGGGCGGCTGATGTTCGGCACGGACTTGCCAGTCTGGCAGGCGAATGAGAGAGTCGGCATTACAAAGCGTTACAGGGAGTATTTGCAGGCGTTTCGTGAAACGGGGCTTGAAGCGGCGGCGGACGCCGCATTTAGGAAATTCGTGTGTGCTGGAGAGAAGAGTTTAATGATGTATCGCGGCCAGGAGATGAAAATGAACAAAGATGACTATTTGAAAGGGAATGAGGTTCGATAGTTGGCAAGCAAATGCGACAAATGCGGGAAACTCGTTCCTGACGGAGAGGCGTCTTGTCCCCATTGCGGAACGAAGATCGAAATGGACAATCTTGCAGTAGGTTGTCTTCTCGTGCTTGGTTTGATTGGCCTTCTCTATCTTATTTTCAGATATTGGCAAGTGATCATTCTTGTTGCCGCCGTTTTGCTTGTTGCGGGGATATGCTATGCTGTCATAAAAAGCACTAAAAGTGAAGACGGCAATGATGAAAACCCAGGGGAAGGTGCGGATAAGGAAGGTCAAAGCACAGAGTCCGATAAGGTTGACGAAAGCGGCTCGTCGGCATGGCCTGAATTCGCTTCCGAGGTTGTAGAGGCGTCTGAAAGCCTGTATTCGGCCTTGTTGAAGATGTCGGGCGACGCGCCTTTTATCGCTACATTGGAAGCGACTGACTGGTTGGATTTGGGCGGCGAATGGTCGATGAACAACCGTTTGTGCGCACTTGCGCAAATCGACATGTTCAACGTCCTGAGGTTGCTCGGGCATGATGACATTGGGGAGAGTAAGGAGGGCTTGGCTTGCGCCTACATCGTGACTCGGCTGAGTGCGGCAGCCGGTCAGAACATTGATGCCTTCACTGCTGGATACAAGACCAATGAGTCCATTGCAAGGCAATTGGCTAAGATTACTGAAGAGACAAGGCGTGTTCTCAGTCCGCTGATGGAGAGATGGCGTTCTTCCGTTCCAAGCGAGAAGTGTTTCTGTTCTGCGGTGGTTACGTTCTTTGTCGCGAAATGCAATCAGCCGGAGTTGTCGCTAAACTATTTGCGTTCGTTATATCAATGGGCTTCTGTGATCGCGAAGGCCGATGGTTCGGTCAGTGATGCCGAGGCAAAGAGCCTTGCGGCAATCATGAAAGCGCATGATGCGGCTAAATCGCCTGTCGGGAGAACAAATGTTTCGGGCGGCGAGACGGGTGCGACAGGGAATTGCCAGGCGACGTCTTTTGCGCGAGATGAAGATCCGTTCCAGAAACTTGAAGCGTTGATTGGGCTCGCGCCGGTAAAGAACGAGATTATGGCGCTTGCGAATTTTGTGAAGATACAAAAGCAGCGAGTCGATGCCGGCATGAAGGCGGTGCCTGTTTCGTACCATTGTGTTTTTACGGGGAATCCGGGAACCGGGAAGACTACAGTTGCCCGTATCGTCGCCGGGATATACAGGGATTTGGGCGTGCTTGCAAAAGGCCATCTTGTAGAGACGGACAGGTCGGGACTTGTTGCGGAATATGTCGGTCAGACAGCCGTCAAGACCAACAAGGTGATTGACGATGCGATAGATGGCGTCCTTTTCATAGACGAAGCATATACGCTTGCTCAAGCCGGGGGGAATGATTTTGGGATGGAGGCTATCGCCACTTTGCTCAAACGCATGGAAGACGACCGCTCCAGGCTCGTTGTGATCCTCGCCGGTTATTCTGGCGAGATGGAAACATTCATAGAAGCCAATCCCGGGTTGCGGTCGCGATTCAACAGGTACATAGATTTCCCCGACTATAGTGCAGAAGAACTTGTTCGGATATTCATGTCTTTGGCTGAATCCAACGAGTATGACTGCGACGATAGTCTTGCATCGGAGATTCACAAGGTTATGGTTAAAACTATCAGGCAGGAAGACGAGAATTTTGGCAATGCCAGATTTGTCCGGAACCTTTTCGAGAAAAGCATCCAGAAGCAAGCGATCCGTCTTTCAAAGGTTGCGCCCATCACGAACAAGATGCTTCGAACACTTACTGCCGATGATTTACCCTCAATATAATGCGCAGCAGCTCCACGGGTTCGCGCGCATTTGCGTCAACCCGTCGTTCTTCCTGTCGAAGAAGTACAACATCCTCTTCGTTGGCAAGCACAAGTGGATGAATCGGCGCAGGGACGGTAGATAGAAGGTGCGCGGTAGGTGA
>JAFXEA010000361.1 GCA_017521065.1 Kiritimatiellia bacterium
GGTCTCCTTGCAGCGGCCTGTTTCAGGGTCTGTCTCATGAATGTAGTTTTCCCTGGGTTCTGCCGCGAAGCAAATGGCCCGCTCGTCCTGCTTGTGCGCGGGGAAGAACACAAGATGCTTTTGTCGATTTTGATCGCTATAAGGCAGCCAATAAGTCAATACAAGATCATCCGTCGCTTCGTCGTACTTCCAGACCACGCTGTGACGCGGTTCACCTTCGACTGCGACATTCTTGCGGGTAGGGTCGTAAACGTGAAACTTGTAAAACGCATTCTTTCTGCCCTCGAAGTCGTCATGCGAAATGCAAATTGCGTAATAGTCGCTGTCGGAATCCTGAAGGCTCTCGTTCATCAACAGTTTTTTGCCGATAAAGCTTCGCTCATCCAAACGGACGATGTTCGTGTTGCCACGGGCGACTTGGACGATGTCGAACTCGGACGCAGGTGCTATCCTGCACCGAAGACTGTCAAAGTCCTTTCTTGCAATGTCGTGAATGTGCCCCTGACCGGGACGCTCAAGCGGGATCGGAATTATCTGCTTGTTGAATTCAAAATACACGCCTGTCCGCTTGACGGGAATAGAAAAACGAAACCCTTTGTATGGCACGATAACGCGCGTCACTCGCTTAGGCACGCTGATAGGCACCTTCTCGTCGCCCACTGTTATCTCTACCTTTGGAGCATCCTCAATGTCGAACGCAACGCCAAATGGACTCAGATCAACCTTGTCAACAAAGGTTATTGCTCTTCTAAAAAGCTTTTTGTCGCCAGCCCACATTTCAAGCGAGCCAGCCTTCCAAAGCACCTCGGCTGGCAACCGCCAGTTTCCATAAACATCAAAGGGAATCTCAAATTCACAGCATTGATCATCTTTGCCTGAGACATAGCGCGCAACAACACCGTCCTGTTTGCATGCGTCCGTGAAGGGATAACAATCCTCCTCAAAGAATAGACGTCCAGGGTTGTCGAAAAGACGCAACCGGTCGTCCAAATTCAAATATGTGTCGGCGGCGGTCTTTACCTCGTAGATCTCGGTACCGATGGACACGGCTTCCGCGTTTGCAGGGACAATGAAACTCCCGTCGGCGGAACTCCCCTCGCCTTTGATATTGATGCGGCCATCATCGCTGATGACGACGACCTCCGGGGTGTTTCCATTGATCGGGACAACCTTGTATCGTCGGCCACACTCCAGTTTCTGCGCAATGGAAACAATGCCGGCATCCGTATCAGAGGAATCAAGCTCATAGCCGCAGTCAGTCGTGTCAGAATCGCGCAATCTCAAAAGCAGATGCGTTCTTTCTGCCTCGAAAAAGACTTGAGGAAGAACTTCCTGTTCCTTCTGTTCCGAGCCAGGTTCAAGTCTTGCAATAGACCTAACTACATGACGTCCATTTAGAGGCACTCCGTCCTCAATACTAGAATCGCTCCACGTCAGATGATACTCTTGATCACTGTTTAGATTATATGCCGCATGCGCAAACGGCTCGACATCCGTCCCCGGCCGCTCCCGGAACAGGAACACCACCGTACTCGTCCCGTTCTTGAAATGCCCCTTCTTCGGTAACAAGAAAACGACCTGCCCCTTTGTGTTTAGGTCAATCTGCGGAAGCGTCTCAAGATCTTTGAGCCCTACTCCTTCCTCGTTCGCGGCCTTGCACATCTCGTCAATAATCCGTAGTGCAACAGATCGCTTGAGAGGAGCGAGCTCCTGCACGTCCTCCACCGTAAAAGGCGCGTTGTAGCGGAGATACAGCCGGGCGAGCGACTGAAAGAACGCAACCACGTCTTCCAACGATAGCTGCGCTTCGGACTGCTCCTCGTCGCCTCCCACGGAGTTTAGTCTTTGCACTGCATTTCCAAGGCGTCGTGAAAGGAAGTCATGGTCAGTGATTTTATTCCATGACGACTTGCCGATTTCACTTCCAATCTGATGCGCCAGATTAACGTACATCCACCCTGAATAATACATGATCGTGCGGATGTATTGAATGCGATCATTGCGATCCAACCTAAGACGGACACCCAATTCCCGTAGCCCATCCTTCAGTTTCTGATTGTTGTAGAAACTTTCAAATCTAAACGAATTTCCTAATGAGGTTTCTATCACACGACGCGCCGCACGTCCATTGCTGCCCTCTTGTTCATTCTCGAAGAAGTGGACGAGCGCCATGAACCTCAACGCCCACATTCTGTTCTGGTCTCGTCCGCAAGCTTCTATCCTCTCCAGCCACAGACGCCTGTTGCTACTCTCGGTGAGTCGGTTGTGCCGAAAGAACTGTTCCCAATTGAATTTCATCTTTTGTCTCTTCCTCTATTGAAAAAGTTCTTGCTGAGGTTCTCGTATGGAGCTGTAACTCTTCGACGTTTCACGGGTGGTGGTGACGATGAGGTGGTCTAGGAGGCGGATTTGCGCGATTCCGGAGAAGTCTGCGAGGCGGTGGGTGAAATCAAAGTCGCCTTTGCTTGGTTCGAGGTCGCAGGATGAATGGTTGTGTGCAGCATCAAGACGATTGTTAACCCAATCGTATGCTTGCCGTATCTTGGACTGACTTTGCGCTGTCGGCATCTTCATCATTTCTCATGTCTCTTCATCAACCAGTTGAGATACGTGTCACTTCGCCATTCGGGGCCGTTTCACAGAGTTCAGCGCATCTTCTATCTGTAACCCCAAATAGGGGATTACCTTTACATCCGTATCGCCAAGGAATTCGCCAGCACCAAACAAGCTATGTCTGAAGTTCGTTTGAATCACTATTTTTGCCGCGAACGACTTTCCCCTTGACGCATGTCCAATAAGCGCAATCGCATCATCAATCGTCTCAGACTCCTTCTGTATCTTTACCGGGATCAAGTGCCCGTCTTTCCGAATGAAACCGTCAATACCCTTGTTTCTTTGGACAGGGATGGCATCCAACGAGGCCAGCACAGAGCTTTGAAACTCATCTTTCTCGCTGAAGGACTCTATCCCGGAGGAAAGGACTTGAGACTCGGAAATCACCATCTCATCCAGACGCTTTCGTGCAAGCTGAACCGCATCCGCGCTTTTGTCTATCCCATAGAAGTGCCGCGACAGGGATTTCGCCGCGACGCATGTAGTCCCGCTCCCGCAGAATGGATCGACCACGATGTCGCCTTTATCCGTGACCAATTCGATTATCCGCTGCAAAAACGCAACGGGCTTCTGTGTTGGATAGCCACACCGTTCCCTTGCCTTTGGATTTAGATATGGTATGCTCCAGACATCGGAAAGAGGAACGCCTTTCTTCTCTTTTGCCAGCACGACTTCGCCGGACTCATTCCGCTTATAGGCACACCGTCCCAATGCGTTCCGCGCGCGCTCCTGCAGAATCTGATCGATATTCGTGGACGGAGAGTAGTCGGTAAAGACTTGATTGAACTTGAAGGCATCGCTTTTGCTGTAGAAATAGATGTTTTGGTGCGAGTTCAGCAATCCCTTCTTGGAGTTAGACCATCTCCTGTATGTCCAGATTATTTCGCTTCGGAAATTCTCTACGCCAAAAATCTTGTCCATCTCCACTCTGAGATGATGGGAAGCGTATCTATCGCAGTGAAGAAAAACTGTACCGTCTTCAACAAGAACTCTCCGCACCTCGCGCAGCACGGGGACGAGCAAGGCCAGATAGTCTTCCAGCGAGTCAAACTTATCATCGAAGCTATAACTCTGCCCGGTTGTCCTAGAAGTAAGGCCATGAGATTTCTGGGAAAAAAACGGAGGGTCGAGATACACAAGGTGCACGGATTCTGAAGGCAATGAGCGAAGTTCAACCAGAGCTTCTCCGCATGCAATCAAATCAACTTTCGATGAATCAATCATTTGCAAGACCCCTCTCGTTTGCAATCTGCTCGAGGATAGATTTCAGGTCAATCCCCGTATATCGTTTGATGAACTTCCATGCTTCATCTTCGGTGTAATACTCTCCTTTGACGCCGTGGTACAGCGTCTTTAGGGTTTCCTGTATCCTTTTCGCTTGATCACGTTGCGGATAGTAGAACATCACCCTAATCGGCTTTAACTTCTGCTTGCGAATGGATTTTATCCGCAAGTGTTCTTTCGTAATATGGTCGCCATCAGTTGTTGCATCGCGCCATTTGATTTCAAGTGCATCAGCACCATTCAAGAAATCAATCTCGTACTGTTTTGGACGCTTTCCGAAAGCGTTAGGAACATGCGCCTTCTTCCCCTCCGGGAATTTTCTCTTAAGACATTCTATGGTTGCTTCTTCAAGAAACGATCCGGCATACTTATACAAAAACCGCCCCTTGTTTTGATAGACATCGACCAGTTCACCTTCCCGCTGTGATATTCCCAAAACACGATAAATAAGGAAATGCGATCGGTCATCCGCTTTCATGTCTTTCAATCGCCCTTCAATTTTTGAATGTAGTTCCTTTGCATACTTGTCTGCAAGATTTCTTATCGCTTCGACTATAGGCATTATTGTTCTCGCCTTCGCGGGATTTGATCCATCAATACGAGTATTAGCTGTAATTCTTGATGTTGCCATTTTTCACCTCTTTTCTTGATTATGATGACGGCAAGAAGTCGGCGGAAACGCCACTCCGCGCCCGCTTGAACTCGACGGCGTCGTTCTCGCTCTTGGCGACAAGTCTCTTTATCTCTTCGCTCTTCATCGTTGCTGCGCTTAGAACCTCATCATCTATGATAATATCCGTCTTTCGCAATCATCTTCTTTACCCGTTCACGAACCTCTTCCATCGGCATAATATTGCTAAGCCGATACTCCTCCTCTTCCTTGGCTGTCTCGTCAAAGCTGTCCTCACCCGCATCGCCAGAGATAAGGTAGTTGACCGCATGAAGCAACCCGGCGAAATGACAGAACTGCCGTTTGATTTCATCAAAGCGGCTAGTCATTTCTGGCGAAAGAGGACACCCTTCAAGCTCCATGTTGACCTGATGTTCCGACATCAGCTGGATGGCTTCATCAATCCTGCTACTGAAAAGTCCAATCGTGGTAAACGCTTCACCACTCATTTTGCACTCCTCCTTTGCTTCTTGTTCGACATCTTGGTGCTATGTGATTTGCCATCCAGCACGACTTCCATCACATCGCCCACATCGCACCTGAGTTCCTGACATATCCGGTCGATGACAGATGAGGCGACATAATCACCCTTGGAAAGCCTCGCGAAAGTGGAGGGGGAGATACCCGTGGCTTGACGCAATTCAGTCCGAGTCATGTCACGGTCAATCAGCTGTTTCCAGAGTTTTTTGTAGCTTAATGACATGGTGCATAGTCCTTTCTCAAAGAATCCGTCATTATTATATCATATTTCTCCGTTCAACACAATGACCCCTCATAATAAAAATACGAGAAGTTGTATATTTTCTACTTCCCGTCGTGGGCCATCGAATCCAAGAAATATCCAGTCAGCACGCGTTCGCGGCGTGCGAGCGTCGTGAGGCGCAGATCCGCTACAATGGAACCGATGGAAAACCAGTCTTCCGGCGGTAGAGCAGAAGCCGGAATCGGGTGCGTCAAACCGAGCGAATCGACGCTCTCCGCCTCGCGGAACGCGGGCGCGGCGTCTCCCGGCGTCCAGCCGAGGCGAACCGTCACCGCGCTCCCTCCGCGCTCCTTCAGGAGCCTCCGCGCCAGCTCCCGCGCCCTAAACGCCCCCGCCACATCCACCTTGTGCGGGTCTTTGCCGCAGATCGCCCCGCCGCCAATCGGGATCTCCGGACCGTAGAAATCAACGGCGAGCTTCTTGCCGGAGAGGCCATTGTCCCCCTCCGGCCCGCCGACGATGAAGTCGCCCATGCCGTTGAGGATGAAGTTCTCCAGCGGCAGGTTGGAGATGCCCGCGAGGCCGCGAGCCTCCAGTTCCGTCAGCGCCCCGCTCACGACGGGCAAGACCAGCTCGTGCTGTTCCGCCGCGAACACTCCCTCTCTGTGCTGGATGCTAATCGTGAGCCGCCGCCATTCATAACGCCCGCCGTTGTCGTAGATGTGTACAAGCACCTTGAAATCCGGTCCGAACTTATCGGACACCGTCCGCCGCCATCCGTCCAGCTTCCGACCGATATAGTTGGCGATAAAGTGCGCGGGCGGCAGATAGTCCGTCTCGGGGTGGTTGCAGGCGAAGCCGGTCACGACGTTCTGATCGTCCGAAAGACTACGGATGGCGCGTTCATCGTCCGAAAGCGGCTCAAGGCACACGTTCTGGACGACCTTCAGCTTCTCTGGCGCGTGAATCCAGATCCCGCCATACCCCGCCTCCCGATAGACTTTGCGGGCAATCTCCTCGATCTCCTCGTTCGAGACGGCGCATTTGCCTTTCCCGGCAGCGATCCGCCCGTCGATGAACACATGATCCGTGTGAACGGCGCACTCCACGCCCACAAGCGCCTCGGGGTCCCGCCCCACGGCGAGATCGACGATGGATTCCACGATGGCGTCCGCCAGCCGGTCGGGATGCCCTGGAGAGACATATTCGGCGATGTGCGATTTCATTGGAGTTCCTTTTCAGTAGAGTTTCACGAAATTGTCGGCGATGGATGAGAGGTCGGCCTCCTGATTGTAGCCGGGGTCGGTTTTGACAAGCCCGACGAGAAGCCGCATTCCCGCCGCGTGGAAGCGTTCTGCAAGCGCCGCGTCAGGCTTGCCCGTGAATCCGTCCGTGACGACGACGGCGGCACGTGGCCGTTTTCTGGGCGGCAGTTCGAGGACGTGCTTGAGGACGCAGTCGATGTCCGTCCCGCCCGTGGAGCTGAACTTCCGGGCGGCGAGGTCACGGGCGGAAGCCGGATGCACGACCGTCGAAAACACATGAACCGTGCAAAGTCCGCTCCGGCAATAGGGCAGAAGCGCCTGCGCCACGGACGCCACCTCCTCGGCGACCGATCCCGACACGTCGAAGTACACAAACGCCTGCCGGTTGTCGCGGCTGGATGGCCGTTGCAACCTTGTGGTCGTGCTGTAGATCAAAGCATCGCCGAAAGCGACCTCCCGCGCCTCGTGCGAGCGGTCGTGCCAGTCCGGGAGAAACGTGGCCGTCTCGCACACCATCTCGCGCACAGAGCGGCGACGAACCTCCTTCTTGCCGGGTATCGCCGCCCGGCGCATGAGGCGGCGAATACCACGACGCAAACGGGTGGTTGGGTCGGCCTCGGCATCGAAACCGCGCTCGCACTCCTCCGCGCCGAGGTCTTGCCCCTGGAGCGGACGGTCGGGGCTGGGCCATTTGGAGATGATCTTGTGGATCAAATCCTTCATCTCCTGGGAAATCTCCTCGTTCTCCTCGTCGTGCGAACCGAGAAGAAGCGGCTCGCCGTCGCTTTTGACCACCAGTTTGATCTCCTTGATACAGCCGCTCTTGAGGAGCGCCTCGTACACGTCGTGGTAGGTGCCGGTGTCTGAACCGCCGTAGAGGAGTTTGAGTGCCAGTTCCGCCGCAAGGGGCGTTCCCTCACCCTTGGGGCGAAGGAGCGCAGACGGCATCTTGTCGGAAGGATAGTAATCCGTGAATAACGAGGTGAATTCCGGTTTCGGAAAGAGCGAACAGAGGATCGCGTTGATGACGGCGTCAAACACGATGTTCCGAACCTCGGTCGCACGCGGGAAAAGCGTGGTGTGGCCGAGAATCACATGGTAAAGCTCGTGCATCACGAGCATGAAGAGATGCTCGTTCGTCTGGCAATGAGCCTCGATAAAGTCCTTGTTGAGCAGGAGTTCAGGCGACTCCCCGCACGTAACGCAGGCGGTCTTCGTCTTCTCCGAAAAGCGGACGCGGAAGAGCGAGAGGAATGTCGTCAGCTCGAACGAGCGCGGCGGAATCACGTCGAGAATCCGAGCAATGATCTTCTCCTCGTCGGTCATGGCAGATTCGCCCCACTTTGGAACTGCGGGAAGTATCTTTCGGGAAAGACATACTTCCGGGAGAGCATAAAGCACTTCTCATGGACTTTCTCAAGCCAGCTGCCAAAGAGGATGCGTCTTTGCGGAATGTACATCGACCCCGACACTCGCCCGAGAATTGCCACGGTCAAGACGGGGTCGCGGCAGATTCGACAATCCTCCCCATACCCGGATATTCCCTTGTGGTTGCAATATCCAATCATGTAGCCAGAAGGTCTTGGAACTGCATCCAGGGCTTCACCATGTTGAGCAATGAAGTCATCCAGCCAATCCTGCGGCGACGGGAAATCCTGCGGCGACTTGAACGGCGGAGTGAAATCCACTCCGTAAATGTCAAACTTGACATATCTTCCGATAGGCCTGACAACTTGCCTCACCTTGCTGCGCGGTGGAGCGCTCATGTTGCTGTACGCGTCCATCACAGGCTAAACTCCTTCCAGAGACTCTCGAAGTCCGACGACGCCTCGTTGACTGCGCGGGTGTTCGCAAAGCCGTCGGGCAAAAGGGAATTGAGGAGGTTGGAATGGTACTGCGCAAATTCCGATTCAGAACCGAACCGCCGGTTGGCGTCCGCAATGCGAGCGCCTGCCGCGCGGGCGATGGCGGACTTGTCCGGCGTGACCGTGCATGTGAGATCGCATGCGATGAAGACGCCATGTATCTCCTCCGCAAGCAATTCAACCGTCGAAGCGGGAATGTCCGCCCGCTCACGGACACCAAGGTACGTGGCGAGCGCCAGCCCGCGCCGGAGGTGCGGCTTCGCCTTCGCCACACCCTCGCCGATAATGACGGCGGCGCGGTCTGGCGGCACGACGAGCCGCTCGGCGACCATCTTCCGCAGCCTGAGAACCGAGTCATTGATCTTCATGAGCTGCACAAGCGGATCGGCCTCGTCGCGCATGGAAAGTTCCCACGCCGACTTGCAGATGGCCGTCAGTTCGGCAGCGTTCAACCGCCGCCGCGCCCGGTCGGGAAGCGTGTTCAGGAGCGCAAGACGGGCGGAATCGTAAAGCTCCGGCGCATCGCCAGCCGTCAGTTTCGACAGCACTTCCCGCGCCGCATGGACGGCGATTGCGCACCGCATGAGCATCGTCGCCCGGCGCGTCGAGACATCGTACTTCGCGGCGTGGAGCTTCGGGACGAGCGTGACGATGTAGGGTGTCAGTCTTGGCGTCAGCTCCAGCACAAGCTCCTCGTACCGCTTCCGCGCCTCGGCAACGAGCTCGCGGATGGCAACGGGAAACTCGTGCCGCCCCGCAAACTGGTCGGCAAGAACCTTCTTCTGGTCGGCTGGCGTCAGGTCGTCCCAATCCGGCACGGACATGATGTACGGGAAGCGATCCGCGAGCGCGGCATCGAGCGGTTCGGAACCCAGGTAGAGCGCGTCGCCCTCGTCGAGTTCCTCGTCCGTCGGCGGCGGATTCATCGCCGCCCAGCGGTAGACGAGGCGCGTGAGCGGACGCCCCTGGACGCGCCTGTCGTAGATGATCGGGAAGAGCTTGTTCTGGAGTTCCGGGCGAGTGCGGCTGATCTCGTCGATGAACACGACCTCGGCGTCCCAGATGCTCTCCGGCGACGAGAGATATTCGAGCTTCGTGCGCGTCGCGTCCGGAAGCGGAACGCCGACGAGGTCATCGTAGTTGATGAGGCTCGCGTTGTAGGAGCGGAACTCCATGCCCAGCGCCTCCGCGAGGCGCTCCAGCACAAAGCTCTTTGCACACCCGTGCGCCCCGACGAGCAGCAGCGGCTCCCCGGACAGCAACGCCGCCAGCAGGACGGCTTCCGTTCTCTTCCAGCCGTACAGTCCCAACGGCTCTGTTATCAGCGACTTCATA
>JAFXEA010000362.1 GCA_017521065.1 Kiritimatiellia bacterium
CCACTCGATACGCAAATATCCGCTTGGAGAAAGGACCGCTCTCGAGCTTGGCCACGGTCTTGCGCAGACACTCGGCGAAATCCCGCCGCCATACTTTTGATGCCGCTGATGGCGCCGCACAGTTCTTTAGGCAGGCGAACTGTTTTATGTCAGGAGTCGCACCGTGAAATCCGACAAGCTCATCTGGATTGGCAACCGCCCACCATTTCGGCGGCAGCACTGCAGAAAGGCAGAACAGGAATCTGGCCTCAGGGTCAATCGCCAGTGCAGATCGCATCGCTTCCTCGCCAAACGAAACATCGACACTTCCATCTGAACGCCACGCCTTCTCGTAATCAATGCCAAGTCCATAGAGATGCACACCAGCATCCCTGAAATAGGCAGTCTGCGTACGTAGTTTACGGTTGTCGTCGTGCCAAGATTCGGACGCATTGTAGAAGGCGGTTTCAAACAGCCTTCCACCAATGCTGAAAAGCGACTTACCCCTGTCATACACGACCTTGCAGACCGGTTTCTCCTCTTTTTCGAGTTGCTTCATGACAGCCGCAAAGCGCACATCGCGCTCCTTCCTGAACTGCGCGATCTCAGCTCGCTCGCATTCTGGCAGAAAAAGCGTCATGTCGGCACGTGCGCTCCAAGGACCGGCCGAAACATCGTCAAATTCCTTCGTTGCAGACCATTCGGAATCATTGAAGCCAGCAGATTCCCACCCGGAAAGTTCTTCTGCCCAGCTCTTCCATAAACCATCTGTTTTAACATATTCTGACGTACCGTCAGCATAAGTAAGCTGCAACGCGATGCATATACCGCCCTTCCCGGCCAGATTAACGTTGTGCACCGCCAGACAGTGCCGACCCGGGATGCTCAACATGTTCGTTACATCCAGAGGATCTGGTATTCTTGAATTCTTGCGGCCGGAAATCGCTTCCCCATCAAGATATATCTCTCCTCCATCATCCAGCCACCACCTGAGTACCGCACGCCGAAGACCGTCCTTTACGTCAAACACACGTCGGTAGTAGCGAACCTTTCCGCGCCCTGCCACGAAGGATTCATCGTGACAAATCCACTTGACGGACGAAACCGGCTCATTAAGCGCAACAGCCTGAGCATATGCTTCCGTAGCGACAGAGAAAAGTCCGGAAAACGCCACCAATCCGGCAAGGATCCTACAAAAAGAGCATGTCTTCGCAAAGCACATGATGTTTCACAACCCCCAATTCCTGCATCCAGCATTTGACATAGTTCGTAACATAGCGGCCCGATCCAGGCCCCGTTCCTGAATCATTCTCCCACAACCACTTCGGTGTCGGCCACAAGGCAACCTTCGCCCCCACTGCCGCATAGAACTCCTTGCTTGCGCCATGCTGTCCATGATGGCTCATGAACACCACGTCAT
This sequence comes from Kiritimatiellia bacterium, assembly GCA_017521065.1. Classification (GTDB taxonomy): domain Bacteria; phylum Verrucomicrobiota; class Kiritimatiellia; order RFP12; family UBA1067; genus UBA1731. The sequence continues at coordinate 1,400 of JAFXEA010000362.1, forward strand.
GACGCAGTTTCTCAGGAATCGTACGCATGAGCCTTTCAGCGGCCTTGACACCGATATCGCCAGTGACAAGAATGCTTCGTCCGCCCGCCTTGACAGAGAAGCAAATGGATGAGTTGTTGCAGGCATTTCCCGTCTCGGAAAGATCGTAGTCATTCAGAACTTCGACCGTTACTCCGTCCACATCAAACATATCGCCGCCCTTGAGCGGATGCCGCCACACCTTGTGCCGAATCAGCTGGCCACGGAAGCAACGGCTCGTTCCCAAACATCCCCGCTCATGCTTCTCGAACCACTCGTCTGGAGGGAACGAGAAATAAAGCGCACCGATCTTCGGAAGGAGCTCCGCGTGGTCACGCATAAGCCCCCACAGTGCACCGAAGTGGTCGTCATGGTTGTGTGTGATGAACCATTTATCAACCTTGCCGCCAAGTTCTGATATCAGTTTTCCGAGAGTTGCCGCATCGTCGATGTGTCCACCGTCGAAGACAACGAGCCGACCATTGCGCGACACAAACACCGCGCTGAACATTGGTCCCTGCCCTCTGTGCTTCAGGCAGTAAAGACGCACCCCCGATCCCTTATCGAAAAAACCGGAAATATTTCTGAATGAAAACACTGAATCGGAGGATATTGATGCCCCCTCTGAAAACAGCGGAACGGCTACAGCACCCGCTCCCACCATTGCGGCAAATTCACGGCGTGTCATGGTCACTTGTCCTTGTTCGGTGCCAAACATGGTGCAACAATCCTAAAACCGACAGTGGCATAGCCTCTTTCTGGATTCAAGTTAGAGCGAAATTCCGTCTTCAGACGCAAATAGGAATCGTTCCAGCCGCTGCTGCGCTGGATACGGTTGCCGTTTGAAGACTCGTCAGCACCTTTGGGATCGACAGTGTCGTCCGCATCCGTCTGGTCGTTGTACCAGTCAAGACACCACTCCAGCATACCGCCGTACATATCATAAAGTCCCCAAGGATTGGGCGCAAAATAGCCGACCATTGGAATGTCATTCCATTTGGAAAGTCCATACCATCCGTTTGTCGAGGCGAGCGATTCGGAGTTAGCGCATCCGTTGTAGGTCTCAGTGAACGTACCGGCACGGCAGGCATATTCCCACTGTGCTTCGGTCGGCAGATCAACCTCTATTCCAATCCTCTTTCGGAGATTATCAAGCACAGAGCCATCCTTGACACGATGCTTCGTCTCTGGCCAGTTGATGCCATCACCGGTGCCACCTCTAAGGAAGTTATACGGAACGGAGCAGGCTGGACGCATGACGTTTTCCATCATATAGATATCGTGACTGGCTTTTTCAAGACCGCACCAGAGATACTGTCCGATAGTGAACTCGAAAACACCGATGTAGTAGTCTTTGGTAAACGTCACCATCCTGTTGTCCGCATCACTTCCCATCCGCCAGGTTACGCCTGCCGCCGGAATGCGGCGCATAAGCAGCCATTCGGTCTTGTATAGCCGATCTGTGACCGAATACGGAAGCGCATCTTCTGAGACATAATACCGGACTACATTCGTATCTGTCAGATTGACGGCCATGTACGGCGGTGGAGCATCAGTGGCCCATGCCGTTACAACTGCACGGGCTGCAGGAATCGCCGTTGCTTGTAAGTCATCATCGAGAATCCACCGCGCCGAGACAGGTTCGTTCACGGTCGTCACAAGTTTGTTGACCTCACCGGAAATATGACGCAACTTATCCGCACCGATCGAAACCCATACGCCATCGCCGCTGTTTGTACGCACATCAACGGTGACGATGGCGGGAGCATCCAACGTATAGGATACGGTTGCCGCACCTGATGCAGAATCCTGTTCGAATGTTACGCCAGATACGGTTACGGCTTGTAAAACCGGAATACCGGCACATACACTTGCCGCAGCTGCAAAACGGGGAAAACGAAAAGCCATGATCGTTTCCTTTCTTACTTTGTCTTATAAGGTGCTATGCACGGCGCAACAAGGCGGAAGCCGAACGTATTATCGGCTTTATTAGGATCTTTTTCCAGCCGGACAGATGAAGTGATCCTCTGCCACCAGATATTCCATCCACCGCTTCTGGCAACCCTATATCCATTTTCAATTCCGTCGAGACACCATTCCCACTGGCCACCCAGCATATCATAAAGCCCCCAAGGATTGGACTTAAAGGCTCCAACATACACATCGTTCCATGAAGTATTGTTATTGGCTTTAGGATGGGTCCTGTACCAACCATTCTCCGCAATGAACTCCTCTGTATGCTCCGGTCCATAAACAGCGGTTGATGTCCCTGCACGACAAGCGTATTCCCATTGAGCTTCCGTCGGCAGATCAAGCATCAAGCCGAGAGCCTTGCGGATTTCATCAATCGGGGAATCCGTTTTTACCTTGTCTCCCGTGGTGGGCCAGTCGATACCATCGGCAGTCCCTCCGCGGATGACATCATGCTTGACTCCCGGCACGGGTCTAACGGCATTGCTCCATGCCCCTCCGCTCGCCGTGGTCTTCTTCACCAATCTCATCCACTGGCCAATCGTAAACTCATAGATCCCAATATAGTAATCATCGGTCAGGGTTGCCATCCTCACCTCTCCCTGATCATATGTACCAACGCCCGAAAAGCCCTCGTACCATCCTTTTTCATTCTCTAATTTCGTCGACCCCATGCGGAACGGCCTGCCTGCCGCATGGATACGACGCATCACGAGATAGTCTGTCTTATAGACATCGTTCGTCACATCATATGGCAATGCTTCTGCTGACACATAATAGCGCACCTCATCCGGGTCAAGGATGTTTACGACCATGTAGTCCGGAGGTGCGTTAGTGGCCCAGGCCGTGACAACGACCTTTGCGTTCTCACCCTCGATACGGCCGCCCCACCCCCATGTGAAGTCAGGACGCCACGTCAACGTGACGGGCTCGTTCACCTTCGTGACAAGCTTGTTAACTTCACCAACAAAGCCACGTACATTCTTATCACCGATTGACACGAAAACCCCATCACCACGGTTTGTCTGCACATCCACCGTAACAATCGCAGGCTCATCGATGGTATAGGTTACGATTACGCGGCGATCATTCGCCACTTGTGAAAATGCGACGTTGTCCACAACAGCGGTAGACCATCCCGGCAATGCACAGAAAGCGGCAGCTGAAAGCATAAACTTTTTCATGATTGATTTTCTCCTTGAAGATTTACTTGATTATGAACATGAATCCGATTTTGTCGGTATAAAGTGAATGGCCGTTCGATGAACGTAGATAACGCCCGAAAAGAACGAGATTTTCCGAGCCGCAAGCAGCTTCACAAGTTGCCCCGCTTCCGAATGCAACAGTTTTCGACTCACTCCATTCAATGGAGTTCAGAGTATTCGATCTATTTGACACATCCATGTAATCCGATGGAACGGACGCACACTCAAACCCAGTGTAGATCTCGATTCCTGAAAATGCGGAATACGAAAGCAATACACCGCTGGCTATCGCCAAGAATGATTTCAGTTTTAACATAGAATTAATCCTCCTCTTTTACTGCGGGAATTATCGCACAATTTCAGGAGAAAAAAAAAACAAATAAGGCAACAAAAAAGACACAAATAAGGCAACAGACGGAATGATCAACGCCCTATCGCAAACTCTTTTCTGTAGGCGTTGAGCGTTTTTCCGGTATGTTTCTTAAACACCCTCTGGAGATCCGTCAATGATCTGTATCCAGACATGTAGGGCATTGCTGAAAGCTCCAGTCGCGGACGGCGGAGAAGAGCCTTCACCCGATCTATCCTTACCGCATGTATCTCATCCAATATTGTCCGCCCCGTAACCTCCCTAAAGCGGAGATCCGCCAATCTGCGGGAGCAACCCATCTTCGCAACGACATCGCTAGGTCGAATTCCGTTTTCGGCATTCAACCTGATAAACTCTAACGCATCCTGTACACGTCTGTCGAAGATCCTGAAAAGACGCGTTGACGCCCTTCGTGTAAAGGTCAACGCATTGACGCACACTCCCGTAAATTTACGTTTAGGATCTTCGATCATCTGCGCCAACCTTTGTGCACAAAGATAACCAGCCTTTTCTGCATCCCACCTGATGGACGACAATGAAACAGCGCTTGTCTCGCAAAGTCTTACATCATCATCCACACCAACGACGGCAAAATCCTCAGGGACGGAATAGCCTGCACATATGGCAGCTGAGATAAAAGTCTTGCCTATGAAATCATTCACCGCAAAAACACCGCAAGGTCGGGGAAGGCTCTTTATCCATGGAATCAACTCAGACTGAAGCATTGGCGGACTTACCACCGCCTTATGGCAATACTCATGAAGCCTTTTGCCGTTCATCTTCAGACATTCCGCGAAACTTTCCCTGCGATCCTCGCTCCACCAAAAAGGTTTCAGCCACGGGATGAATGCATAATCGTCAAATCCCAATGTCATCAGTTCGCGTGCGGCAAATGTCGCAATCGTACGATTGTCAGGATAGACGCCGCAATCCACTTCCATGTCAAGATATACAACAGGAATCTTGCCTATGTTTCTAATCCGTGTGAAATCGCGTTTCCGTCCGCCACAATCCACTATGCAACCGACAGGGCGCCAGAAAGAAATCAATTTTGCAACATCAATCGGCTCTTCACTGTGCGGATATTGAAGCAGATTGACTATCGCCGCATCATATTCTATGACCTGCACATTCCATCCTGCCATTCGGGCAAACTGAAGCACACCATCCACCTCACGGCGATTCAATTCACTTAAGGATGGCTGGAAATGGAGAACTGTCATCCGAAAAAACTAAAGAACGTCTTCTATGTTAATTCAGGAGGTGGCGTATCACGCGCGTAAATGGCGTGAGCCTGAAGAATGGCGATAAGCGCAAATGCGGCGATCATCATCTCACCGCCTTCTTCAAAGGCTGTACAGAAGGACTGGAACGCCCCACCTACAACCTCCGATTTAGGCAATCCCTTTACATGGCGATACCATGCCGGAAGACGGTCGCATATCTGCACGGTAACACCGGAGATTCCGAAGAATGCCATCGACCATGCAACAGGATGCAAACGGAAGAATCCTTTGACAAGCTTCGGGAAATAGTACGCAAGCATTGCCGCAAAAACACCGAAGAACAGCACAAAATACGAAACGACCACCAGCTTCGCACCAAGAGGGATACCGCCACGCGTCAGAAACCGCATCTTGAACGGCGTACCCTTGAAATTCGCAACCACATCAGGATAAAGCGACTGAATCACCGTCAGATGGATGTCAAGCTGCTTCACAATGGCCATCACCGCCACACAGGAAACACCAGCACACAGCAACGCCTTACGTTTCGCAGACCCCGCAAACGGACAGCATAGCCACACCGCTGGGACGATCAGCGCATAGAACGGAATCGTCAAGGTCTCAAAGAACGATCTACCGTCAGCGTCGAACGCCGCCCGAAG
>JAFXEA010000363.1 GCA_017521065.1 Kiritimatiellia bacterium
GGTTGGGAAGTACGGCGTTCCGGATGGCGTGCCGACAGGCGTCCATATTTTGTCAAATGCCACATCGTGATGCCGGAGATATGAAATGAAACGGTCGTTGAATCTCGATCTGCTGGAGTTTCATGTGCGTGAGGCGACGCAGGAACTTTACTTGTTACAGGATGCGATCCAGTATGCAAAGGACGGAACGCGGCGGGAGGGTGCTGTCGGTGATGGGCCTGTGCATTGGCCGTTGCGGGAAGGTGCCATTGCCGCTTCGATAGAACACGCCTACCACCATCTCAACTTCGCATGGAACGGGCGGTTCAAGACGATGCAGGAGGCCGATGCGCAATTCAACCGCAACGAGAAGTTCCCGCGTCCACATGGCGCAGTCGGTTGGTTCGCAAAGTTCTGGCCGAGGTCGTTGATTAGGAAACGCCAGCGAAAGAGGAGTGCGTCGGAGGCACAAATGACGTGATTGTGCAGTGACGAGAATCGCAAGAGGGCGCTGAAGTTGCTGGAAGGATCGGCCAAGAAAGGATTTGGATTTGCACGGCAGAAGGTGGCTGCGTCGTAGCTTGCTTGCGGTGCGTGCGGGGCGCACGCCCTACCGGTTGGAGTAATAGGTGGTAGCTCATAATTTGATCTGCTGGTGAAATGTTGAGCGGCGGGCGGCGCGGGAGGCGCTTTCCGCTGCTTGATTTTGTCTTGGCACGGATGTTGCTTAGTGATGTGTATGAAACCGAACATAATCAAACCATTGAACAAAAAACCGTCAGTGAAACGCTGGGCCGCGGCGATTGCTGCATATCTTATAGTTGGCATCCTCTCGCCATTGGGCATGCGGGCGTTGGATCATTTCGACGTAAAGGCGCCGCTGTCTGACTTTATCTTGTTAACGGTAATGCTCCTGATGATGCTGGCAGTGTATTTATTTTTGCGCAGGAGCCTGCTCTGTGACTCGCGGGGAGGACAAGATAGTCCATAATGATGCAAACAGTCCCGGATATTTGACTATGGACATTCAAAACGATATAGTAACAGTAGAAACGAGGGTGGTGCCATGATCAAGATAATCCAAATTCGTACATCTGCCCTTCGTGTGAAATGAATCCCTGGGCGGAAGGGGTGCATGGACTGTCGTTGGATTTCCTCTCGAAACATGGTCTTGCGCCGGAAGAAGCGATGCGCCAGTTCTTCGAGTTTCTTGGAAGCGATGCGCTGCTCGTGGCGCACAACAACAAGTTCGACATGAGGATGCTCAACCAGGAGTGCGGAAAATTCGACCTCTGCTACGCGCCAGATGGAATCGAGACCTGCGATACAGTCGCGCTCGCCCGTCATCTGCGCCCGGGATTGGATAGCTACTCGCTCGCAAACCTGATTGAAGCGCTCAACATCGACGCCATCAACAGCCACGACGCCATTGACGACACCCTCGCCTGTGCTGGAGTGTTTTTCGCTTTGCTGAGTTAGCTGAAGTCCGCTCTGATTTTTACCAGCGCTCAGATTTTGAACGAAAACCACCTCCAAATCAGCCTGTTTCGTCTTGGCATGACATTTGCTATCAACTTATCGCAAGCCAACAAACAACAAGGAGGTATGACAATGAGCGTTTACTGCAAATATTGCGGCGAGTCTGCGAGCAATGGCCATTCACATGATTGTGCTGAATTTCGGCATGAAGAATCAAGCTCGCGGCGGCAAACTCGGTCTGGTGCGATAGGAAGAAAAAATATGGAGAATAATGGCTATGGAAAATGATCTTGCACATTCAATACATGCGATCGCCAATTGGGAGCACGATGGCATAATTGACATACCTGCGCTTCAGCGAGGTCTTGTCTGGGCTCCGCATCAAGTCGAGTTGCTTTGGGATTCGATTCTGCGCGGGTTCCCGATAGGGGCATTCGCTCTGACTCCTGTTTGTGGAAATGAAAAACAAATCGCCAATGGGTCGAAACGTTCGGCAAGATACTTTCTTCTTGACGGTCAACAACGATATAATGCCATAAAGTCTGCGTTTACGCCTTGGGTGGATGATCCCAATGTCAAGTCCGTCTTGTGGATAGACTTCATGCCTCCTGTGGGGACGAATAGCACACGTCGGTTCTGGATTAAGACCATTACGAGGGCGCATCCGTGGGGATTTGCCAACAATGATACATGTTCGACTCTCGGATGGAATGTGTATCGTGAAGCATTAAGACTATTCACGGGGAGTGAAAACACACGAATTCAAGATGTAAAGCTGTCGCAAGCCTGGCCCATAAAGGCTCGATGCCCGGTCCCGTTTTCAACAGTTTTTGAATTGTTCGAACATTCCGGGGGCGGACAGAGTTTCTGCGACAGCATCATCTCCTGGTGTAAGCATCGTTCTGAAATTGGAGCGACACAAAAGGATTGGGGACTTGTTGAAGAATGTGCGAAATGTGTTCATTCTGCATTAGTACGTATGCGCGGCTACCGTGTGGTAGCCAATATTCTGCAGCCAGAAATGCTTGACGAGCGGGATGTGGTTGAGAATGGCGATAAGGAGGACGAAGGGACGAACAGCCTGGAGCAGTTGTTCACTAGAATCAATACCCTTGGCACCCCAATTTCTCCTTATGACCTGCGCTACTCGGCAATCAAGGCATATTGGGGTAGAATCAAAGATGCCAATGACGACATAGCCGGTACAATCATGCCTGCGGCGCATTTGGCCATCTTGTCGTATAGACTCGCCTTGACGTTGGCATCAGAGAAGAATGGATTTGCAGATTCTCCTTCGGTCCAGAAGATTCGCCGGTTAAAGGTAGAAGAAAATTCGGAAAGCAAAGCCGTTCGCGGGTTTGTAGATGA
>JAFXEA010000364.1 GCA_017521065.1 Kiritimatiellia bacterium
CCTTTGCCGACACAATTAAAAGACCAGATTTATCTGATAATATTAATCGAGCTGTCGATGCCGGAGTCGCCGGAGAAATGGATCCTATGCTTGTTGACCATTCAACATCTATTCTCGGTTCAATGTAAAAATCAACAATCTCACCAACGCCAAAAAATGATCTAGAACGATTTTCCGGGAATTCTGCGACAGCTCGACTTACTATAAGACAGCAGCACGCCCGCACGTAGTCGACCGCGCGCTCGTGGCTGACGACGTCCGGCTCGCCCTTGAGCGTGAACTTCACGTCTGCCTCCGGGCGGACGGCCTTCACCGACAGTTCCAGCTGCGTTCCTGCCATCAGCAGCCATGACACGCCGCTCCCGACCTCCAAATTGCCCCGAAACACCTTGACCGCGTCAGGATTCATCCATGTCAGCGTGACGCGCGGATCTGAAAGCTGGAAGTCGTCCTTGGGGGCGCTGACGACCAGCGTACCGAAATCTTCGGGAGACTCCGACACCATGATTACGGCGGGAACCGAGTCCTCCTTCTCCTCCTCGGACGCCTCGCCGTGCTTAGCGGCCCACTGGAGGTCGACCTTCGGCACCGTCACCTGAAACTGCGGCCTCTCCTCCGCCCCCTTCCCGCTGCCGCCGCCTGACTTCTCAAGCTCGCCCCGGACGACCACATACTCGTTCGGCGCATAGCCGCTGGCGATTATGTACTCGCGGTCGCTCGCCTTGAACCACAGCGTCTTGTCGTCGCGGATCGCGATGCGCGAGGAGCGGATGCGCCAAGGCGCCTCCGCCCTCAGGTGGAGGTCGCAGAGGGCAGCCCCCTCTTCCATCGGAAACGCCTTGTTCTTCCGCGCACCAGGCGACACCTCCACCGTGCGGTCGACAATGTATGTATTCCAAGGCGCCTCGTCGGCAAAAACTGCGAGCGCCGCCAACACCGCGAGCAATGCAGTGCGACGCACCTTAAGCAAGCATTCTGGGAATCGCATCTTCACTTGCCTTTTGGCTTGAGGCTACGCCTCTTGACGGCATCTCCGTATGCGACATCTACGGCTCTGCGCACCGAGTCGTTTTTGCAGATCTTAAGGAACTTAATTCGCAACTTGGCGGCGTCTTCCCATTCTCCTGCCATCATCAGCATCGTCAAGCGATAGAACATCGCCTGTTCGGCATTAGGCGTGTTTGGGTACTCTGCCTCGACCTGCTCATAGCACAAAATGGCCTTCTCCCTGTCACCAAGCAAACCCGCATACAGAACAGCCATGCGCATAAGCACGTCTGAAGCCAGTTTGGATCGTCCGACACGCTGCATAAGCCGCCGATAAGCAGACAGCGCCATGCCAGTCTGCCCCAAACGTCCGAGGCATCGCGCCTCTTGCATCATAGCCTCGTTTTCCATACCTCGAACAGCACCATTCTTGACATTTACGCGCTTAAACAGCTTCAATGCCAGCGGGGTCTCCCCGGCCTCAAAGAGGATATTCGCCGCGCGCATAGTCCTCGCCGCCACGCCAAGTCGCTCTGGACGCACGCCGCCAATCCCCGCCGCCAGTCCGGCGATAATGTCATTGTACTCGGGATTCTCCCGCGTGGCGTCATGCTTCGGAAGCCTGTCCAGCAGGTCCTGCGCCTCCCGCTCACGCCCAACGACAATGAAGCTGAGAAGCAGTCGCCGAACCGGCAATGTAAGCCCAAGGGGCAGCCCTTCGTCGAGAACCAGGCTTTCGTATCGCCGTGCCGCCTCGTGGAAATCACACAGGTCTCCGTAGCAAATGTCGGCCGACAGACGCAAAGCTCGCAACTCGAAGTCCTTGTCGCAAGATTCAGCACATATCGCATCACAAGCCTTTAGCGCCTCATGGAACTTTCCTGAGTCCCTTAGCTTCGCGACATTCTCAAACGGTTCATCGCGTCGCCGAATCAAGGCCTTCTTTCGCTTCTCTTCCTCCCGCTTTTCCCGCCTTGCCCTGAATCCATTTATATCTGACGCGACCGAATCCGTCATATAGCTTTGCGGAACCAGTTTGCGGTTGCCGGCCAGGGCCTCGGCCTCGTCAAACCGCCCCTCCTCCGCCAAGGCCTTGAGCACCAGACGGAACAAGGCGAAATGCCATTTTGACTTTGGATTGTCCTTCAGCGACTCCAACGCATGCGGAATCGCCTTGCCGCGTTTCGACGGCATTCCCAGTTCGAGCGAGATGACTTTATAGCCAAGATCATTTGCTGGCGCATTGGCGCAATTACTGGCGCGGCGATAGCAATCAAGCGCCTTGTCGGCCTTCCCGCGCTTCACCAAATCATCGCCGACTCCATCGAAAAGCATCCAGCACCCGGGGAGCGAGGCGCCCTTCTCGGCAAGAAACAGGGCAAAGTCAAGGTCTTCCCGCGCCAAGGACAGAAAAACCGGCAGACTGTCTTTTGCCACCGCCCGTTTTTTCTGCAGATTTTCGGCCACGAACCGCATCGCGTTGGTTAGCGACTGTGGGTATGCCGCGCAGCAGTTGCGAAACAACCGGTCGGCGGCCGTCCATTCCGCTGAAGCGAGACGGCTCCGCACTTCTGCCGTGGCCGTATGGGCGGCCAATCCGCCACCGCGGAACTTTTCGACCAGCTCCTTGAGATACCGATCCATGTCGCCAGGCTGATGCCGCGCAGAGAGCAGTTCCTCGTATCTTTTCTGGTATGCCGCCTCGACACAGCGTATGTTCTCGGGGGAAATATCCAGGGCGCACAGCTTCTTCAGCGCCTGTTTGCGTAAGCGAGCGTCATTGGTTTTTTCAGCGCAGGCAATCTCCTGCAGCAGCACGTATCCGATCCCGCCCACGCGAGCCTGTTCGCAAGCCATGTATCCCTTCAGCGCCTCCGCATAACGCCTCTCTTTGAAAAGTTTGTCAACGGCCTTCATGTCAGGGGCCTCGGCGGCGGCGCCCGCAGAAAGCACGACAATCAACGCCGCAAAGCACAGCAGTATTCGCTGAAAATATTCAGCCATCATCTTGCCTCTACTTCATGCTTGCGATCTGCCGTCGCCTTGCTCCGTCTCGGCGAGGATTCCTCGGTGACAATTCTGCAATTCCCATTGCAATGTCCAATTCGTTGATGATACTTTTCTATAATGGACAAAAGCAATTCATACTCTTCGTCTGGCATTGGGACCGGCTCGGCATCGCCTGACTGTCCAAGCATGTCAAGCTGCCGAAACGCCTCTCCTCTTGCTATGATTGATTTGTCTGCCAGAAGAGTTCGGATAAACTGTAGTCCCTTCCCTGCGTCGATCCTGTAAATCTCCTTTGCCGCCTCAATCCGCAGATACGGATTCGGCTCTTTTAAGCACAATTCAAGGGAATGAACCATTCTGTTGGGATCCCCTGAGGAGGCGCTTTTCCTTATTAGCAGCAGCCGGACAAACGCCTGTGACATCATATCAACCCTTCCCGCATTTGATTCTGCACACGCACAAAGACCTGTTTCACAATCTTTGCTCTGGGCAGTTATCCAAGCAGCTAAGGAAACAATTACCCCGTTGCTGGAAGAAAACAACTTCTCTACATTATTGCGTTCTATAGAAGCTAACCGTCCACTAGAACATACTGAAGCGACAATCTCCTCAATATCTGGCAGCTTCTCTGCCTCCTTCGCATCCATTGGCTTCGCATAGGCAAACAACCATATCCCGAGAAACAAACTCACTAGTAAATGATGTTTCATATTTCTCAACAAACCCTTAATCATTGTATTTGTCCCTTGTTTTGTGTTGCATCCCTGGATCACCCCAATCTTTGGAATGATCACCTTTAACATTCTTGTGACGTTGACAGTTCCAATCCTCAAAATCATTTTTGATAGTGGATGGCCGATGCGGTGTAGGTGTATTGTATTGCTGCCAATCATACAGATCTATTGAAGGTTCATAAATCCCGTTCTGATTCGCGTCTTCGATTCCATTTGGAATTCTATCCCCATCTTTGTCATCGCATAACTCCACACCACCCACATGGGATCTATGATTACTTAC
>JAFXEA010000365.1 GCA_017521065.1 Kiritimatiellia bacterium
CGGTGAAATGCGTGTCTGAGATGTGAAGAATCGAGAACGGAGCTGTCGCACCCGCGTCAATGTGCTGGTACGCAAGAACGAGACGCTCATAGCGTCCACGTTCGGGAAACACCGCTGGATCATCCTTCGCAAAGGAAGGAAGGGAAGATACGGCGATCAGTCCACCTGCCGCCGTGAGAAAATCTCTACGTGAAACGTTCATACTTTTTTCCTTATTACGCGTTTTGCCTTGCCCTCGCTGCGGGGAAGCGTTCCCACCGGGAACACATCGCCCTTGGGCAGAAATCCAAGACGTTCGCGGAGGTGCTTGGCAACCATATGCCCGGTGACACCAGGTTCAGCCTCGACATTGATCGTGACATCCGTCATGCCGTTCTCTTCCTCGAGGATTATCTGGAACTCGTCCTTAACCCCGGGAATCTCCATCAAAGCCTGTTCCACCTGACGCGGATAGAAATTGACGCCCTTCACGATCAGCATGTCATCCGTGCGCCCGGTGATGCGGTCGATGCGAAGCGAGGTGCGTCCACAGGAGCACTTCTCGCGCGAAAGGATACGGGAGATATCATGCGTACGATAGCGGATGATCGGCATCGCCTCGCGCGTGACGGAGGTGAACACGACCTCACCGTATTCCCCGTCCGGCACAGGTGCGCCGGTTACCGGATCGACAATCTCCGTTATGTACTGATCTTCCCACACATGAAGTCCATCATGTGCCTTGCAGTCCTGTCCCGTGGTGCCAATACCGCCGGTCTCCGTCATTCCGTAGATGTCGAAACATTCGATGTGGAGACGGTTCTCTATCTTGCGGCGCATCTCATCGGAGAAGGTCTCAGAACCGAATATGCCGACGCGCAAGGACGGAATGTCGCGATCGCCCTTCTCCTCGGCATCAAGCTTCTCGATGATGCGCGGAACATACGACACTACGCTGCAGAAGCCCTTCGTGCGGAAGTCGCGCATGAGCTTTATCTGGCGCTCGGTATTGCCGGACGAAGCGGGCACACAGAAAAGCCCGGCCTTCCGGCAACCATGATAGCATCCGAAACCGCCGTTGAAGAGACCGAACGTCGGCATGATCTGGAACGCATCGCCCTTCTCAAGACCCGCCATCGTGAAGCAACGGGCCATGCACTCCGCCCACTGGTTGAGGTCGTTCTTGGTGTACGCCATCACGACAGGCGTACCGGTCGAACCGGAGGACATATGGAACTCAAGAAGGTCACGCCTGTCGACACAATTCATCTTGAGCGGATAGGCCTCGCGGAAATCCTCCTTAGTAAAGAACGGTAGTCTGGCGAGATCGTCAAGCGACTTCAAGTCCTCCGGATTGGTGAAGCCGCCCTTCTTCAGACGGTCGCGGTAGAAGTCGTTTTGCCATACGCGACGGAGGGTCTTCTGCAAGCCTTCGAGCTGCACCTTCGCGTATTCGTCGCGGCTCATCGTCTCCGCCGTGCGATTCCAAAATATATCCTGCGTTTTCATGCTCTACATTATATCAAAAAACAGCAGAGCGGCGCGATGTGCACCGTTCTGGAGTTTCAACCGTCTCCTCAATTATCTTTATCATTTTCTTATTCTTTTCCTGAATCCGTGAAGGTGTGTTAGGACGGTGAAAAGATTGCCGAAATCTGTGTTCCCAGACCCTGCAACGAGACACAAGGCGTCGTCGAGTACAGGCGGCCGATGTGTCATACAAAGCCCTGTCCGACTCACTTAAAGGCTCAATAGCATTCTTTCATTTCAATGTGCAGCAGAAAGTAAATCCGCCATTGCATTACGCCATTCATAAAGCGAATCTGGGTCATCCGTGTAGTTGGAGAGAGAATCCACCACAGAACGAGGCACCGCAAGCAGTTCCCGCGCCCGTGCCGCCCATGCCGCATCGGGATTGGCATCCAGCCTTTCCCGCAGCATCTTCGCATACCACAGATCTTCCAGACCATCGCGGAAATTCTCCAGTCTCTGCGTGGAAAGCGGCCGTCCTTCTGGGCCAACCGCCACCCATGTGGCGTCGCCGTGCTCATTCCACCAGCTGCGCGGATCCCAGGATGTGTACGGACCTGACGTTATGCAGTTGAGCGAATTGAAATATGCTATCTGATAGTACAGGAATCCATCTGGACGCCACTTTGCCGCCTTTGCACCCATCAGCAGACGCTGCTCTATCGGCTGACACTCCGTGAACGCATTCGCATATGGAGCACGCTGGTCACACGCATAATACCACCACACCTTATGCCCTTCAGCCCGCGACTTCTCCGCAGTCTCCGGATCGAACCTGATCGTCTGCGGATTGAAGATGTCCATCTTTCTCAGATGCTTTCCCGTTCCGTACAGGTTGTCATATGCCGTCGTTGCAAATGGTATGTGCGGAAACCGGCCCTTCAACTTTTCAAGCATCGCATCAATCTCGCCGAACCTGTTTGTAGGGGTCTCATCGCAGCAGTAGAAGACACAGTTTGTCTCAAGGCCATGCGCTTTCGCCTCCTCGTAGCGTTTTGCGATTACACTTGCAAGCCAATCCGACCACTTTGTCCATTTCTTCTGACGTTCTGGCGTGTTTAGAGACTGTGAACTCACATAGCAAAGATTGTAGTATCCCATGCGTCCCTGGCTCTTGAGCCGATCCCACACGTCATACGGCAGTTCGCCACCATGCTGATAGAGCGGCATCATCGTTATGAAGCGATCCGCGAGAAAATCGCCCCATTCAAGTTTGTGGTTCTTCCAGAGGTTGAGCGGCGAATTCGGATTCTTTTTCACCTGCTCCCGGAAATCCCTGTCCCGTGCGCCATGCTGGTCGGGTCGCACATAGACGGACGGCGAAAACGATATCAACATCGGGAAAGGCGCCGTCTTCGGAATCTCAAAGTCATCGACCTTCACGGAAAACGGAAATGACGCCGGTTTGCGTCCCTTCGCCGAAACGGTTACACGGCCTTCATAGAGACCCGGCACTGCATCGACAGGAGCGTGTACGTTCACCCAGAAACTCTGCACGTCGCCATCCTTCACATCGCACGAATCCATGAAGTCGAGAATCGGATCCGGCCACCAGCCCAACGGGGTGCGTTTCGTCACGCGCTTATAGCCTGGCGCGGCATTGGTAGCCACGTTATAGCCTATCTGATAGCGGGGACGGGCCTTGGTCTCCACATATCCCATGACAGACACCTTCACGGAATCCTCCGTCAGATAGACGCCTTTCGCAAAACGCTTCCACAACGACACCTTGAGCTTCAGTGGCGAAACATTAACCGCCACGTCTTTGAGA
>JAFXEA010000366.1 GCA_017521065.1 Kiritimatiellia bacterium
GGGAGAACAACTTTCTTAAGTGAATCAATCCCCAGACTGTCAATGCAACGCGGAAGATATGCCTCCATGTTGTATGACGGGATTACTAGCGTCAGCGTCTTATGCATCAATGTTCTCCTGACAGCCTAGATATAATCCGTTCTGACATTTCACGTGCAGCGATGATGGTGTCCTGCATATCCGTGTAGCAATATGTTCCCAACCGCCCACCAAAGAAAACATTTGGGAACTGCGCCGCCAGGTTTTTATACTGCTCATAGCGGCCTTGATTCTTTTTATCATTTATCGGGTAGTATGGCTCAACACCAGGTTTCCATTCAAAAGGATATTCCTTTGATACGACCGTGAACTGCTGCTTGCCGAATTCAAAGTGTTTGTGTTCAATCGTTCGCGTATAGGGGATCGTATTGTCGGTATAATTGACAACCGCTACGCCCTGTAGATTGTCCGTCTCGTTATGACGCTCGTGCTCAAAACGGAGCGATCTATATTCTAACGCTCCATAGCAATAGTCGAAACACTCGTCTATTGCGCCCGTGTAGAGGACACACTGCGACTTCGATGCGATCGGCTCTCTATCCTTTAGGAAGTCTACACCGAGGCGCACTTCGCATCCCGCAAGCAACTTTTCAAAAATCGCCGTATATCCTCCAACGGGAATCCCCTGATATGGATCGTTGAAATAATTATTGTCGTAAATGAGGCGCACCGGTAGACGGCGCAAAATTGAGACAGGGAGTTCAGAACACGGACGCCCCCACTGCTTTTCGGTGTATTCTTTCACAAGTATTTCGTAAACATCTCGACCAACAAGGCTTATCGCCTTCTCTTCAAGATTACGAGGCTCCCCGACAATCTCTTTCCTCTGCTCGTCAATTTTCGCCTTCGCCTCCGCCGGAGTGGTGACACCCCAAATACGGTTGAACGTATTCATGTTGAACGGCATGTTGTAAATCTTGCCGTGATACAACGCAATGGGCGAATTGACGAAATGATTAAACTCCGCAAAGTGCCTGATATAGTCCCATACATCCCTGCGCGAAGTCCGGAAAATATGTGCCCCGTAGCTATGGACGTTGATTCCGTCTACATTCTCCGTGTAGCAATTCCCGCCGATGTGGGAACGGCGATCGACGACAAGAACCCGCTTCCCGGCCTTGGACGCCTCATGGGCGACAACCGCACCGAAGAGCCCTGCGCCGACAACTGTCAAATCTTGATTGTCCATGCCACGAACTACGCCAAATCCAAATCGGCCTTTTTAATCAATCCCTTCATCTTCGCAATGGCTTGTTCGGAGAGTCTGTTGCGAATGTCGTCGTGAATCCTGAACTCACGCGGATACTGCATATAATCGCCGAACTGCTGTACAAGTAATTTGTCGCAATCATGCGGCGCTTTGAATTGGATACCCTCAAACTCAATCTCGGAAAGCGGAAAAACGGATTCGTGCGGAGTAAAAAAGTCTGTGTCACCATGCATCTCGAATCCAGCTAGAAGGAGTCGTCGGTCACCCGTATGGGATTTCACAAGGTCTGCACTGGCCGCATCTATCTCGTCAAAGCTCATACCCGACAGGATATGCCCGTCAGTGTTGAGGCGCTTCCAGTCCAGTTTTATTTTTTCGTGCAATGGCCGCCAAGCATCCCATATTTCCTTTTCCGCCCGTTCTTGTTCCGTTGCTGAGACATTATAGATGTCGTATGGGAATATGTCAATCTGGCAAGGAGTGCCAATCAACTGGAATCGGATGCAGTTTGAACGAATGGCCCTAAACCCATCGGATTCCGGCAACTCCATTTCAACCATTTTCTCGATTTTAAGATAGTCCGCACGCGTCACACTTATATCGATGTCGTCGTCCCAGGGGACAAAACCCTTATGTCGCACAGCACCAATCAGCGTTCCCGATTCAAGCCAATAGTCCAGTCCGTTCCGCGTCATTGCGTCGGTCAGCACCTTCAGCAAGGCAGTGTTTGCTACCTGCATCAACCGCAGCCCACCGACCGCTTTTGGCAGGGTGCGGATGTCCACCATAGCCTTGACGAGGATGTCTAGGGACTCCACCCGCCGCCGTAGCTCGTTCACCTCATAGGCCGTGTTGCCGAATATGCGCCTACGAAGACGACCTAATGTTGCACGAATCGATCCCATCGTCATTTCCTGGATTTTGCGTTACATTTTTTCCGGCGGGCAGTCTCCACCGCATCCATCGGCAGATGATTGTCCGTCGTCCGCTTCATCTTTTCAAAGCGGTCATGGATCTTCTTCTTGAGCGAAGTGGAGGATGTACCCCGACCGTAAGGAGTATAGACGACCGTGACGCCTTGCTCTTCAAGGTAATCGTACTTACCGACCCAGTCGTCGCCAACGACAAAAATATCGAACTTCAGCTTCTTTACCTTATCACGATGGTCAAGGGAATGCTGCGGTATGACCAAATCGGGACCTTTGATGGCCCGCATGAGCGCGATGCGGTCCTCAAACGGAATCATCGGCATCGATTTGTAGGACGCGACAAGTTCGTCGGTATTCACACCAACGATCAGGATGTCACCAAGCCCGCGCGCATACTCGATGAGCCGCAGATGATTAATGTGCAGCATGTCGAACGTCCCGCTCGTATAGACAACAGTCTTTCCGCCTATCATTTCAACACCTCCTTCAATGCGACTACAAGCTTATCATAGTCCGCCGTAGTTAAACATCCCATGTGCCCAACGCGAAACACCTTATCCTTCAATTCGCCGCCGTTGGGACATATCCAGATACCATGCTCGTCCTTCAATTTCAGGAAAATATCGTATGCAGACATCCCGTTCGTCGGATGGAGCGGCGTTACGGCATTGCTGAGGCTTTCGCTCACAATCTCCAACGGCAAATCTGCAATCCGCGAACGAAAGTACTCCGCCATCGCCTTGGCTTTTTGCACCTCGGCGGCGACGCCACCCGCAGCCGCAATTTCCCGCAATCTCGCATTGATCTGCAAGAGCGTACCAACCGCCGGCGTGAACGGGGTTTGCCCCCTATCCTGATTGGCAAGCGCATCCTTCATATCGAAATACATGCACTTCGGATCGTTCTTCGTAACGCGCTCCAACGCATGCGGTGACAGGACAATGATGCTTATTCCTGGCGGACAAGCCAACGCCTTCTGCGAACCCGTGATCATCACATCTGCACCCAACGCCGCCATGTCGAACTCATCACACAAGAAAGAACTGATATTATCCACAATTAGCAGAAGCCCATGTTCCTTACAGTATCTGCTAATAAGACCCATATCATAATGCACGCCCGTACTCGTCTCATGTTTGTTCACTAGAAACGCCGTATATCCCCTCGTTCTACAACACCTCATTCCACCTTCTGCTTCTCTGCTTCTCTGCGCCTCTGCGTTAAAATCCCAATCCCCACATGGTAAATCCTCCACCCGCAACTTGTGCCCGACTTCCAGCCTAATCTCATCATGCGGCACACCATGTATATCGCAAATTTTGCAAAACCGCGCACCGAAGCTGCCGCCGTTTACCACCAGCGCCCTGTCTTCCGATGTAAGCAGATTCATCACCGACGCCTCCATTGAGGCCGTACCCGATCCCGTAATGAATACTACCCGCGAGCCCTCCGGCGCACCGGCGAACTTCAGCATCAGCCGTTCGTTCTCCAGCATCACCTCCGAGAACTCCGCCGTCCTGAAATACGGCACATTCTGCGCGCCGATTTCGCGGACAGCCTCACTTGACTGCACTGGCCCTACTGTGAAATTAATCATCTTTCCATCTCCAATCTAACGTTTATACTTCAAAGCTCCTCAAGCAGAACAACTGCGTAACCTTGCGTCCTTTATCGGCAAATCAGTATCCACACGACTTTTTCACCCGGCCTATTGTGCAACGCCAAATCTTGGATAAAGCCCGTTTGCCTAAATCCTGTATTTGCATAGGCAACAAGAATCCAGTCTTCATATAGATCCAATAACCAAATTTGTAGTACTGTACGTATCGCATTTTAAAGAATGACAACCTACCAATCTCTACTGCAATTACCCCGTGTTTCCTACGTAGTTGACGAGAAGCTTTGAGTAATTTGCGATAGACTCGATTAAAATCCTTCCTTACAGTTTGTGAAAACACTTTCGCAAATCTTTCCTTGTCAGGCAAATCTTCAATAATACCTTTTTGCTCACAAACTGTTTCCAGTAACAACTTATGAATCAGTATAGAATTCTCGACCTCAATATTTCGTGAAGCAGCACCCGCACGATCATCACGATACCAATACCCGCAGAAACCAACTGTCAACAAAACCTTACATTGCGCCAAACACCTAAGTGCAAAAATATCATCTTCCGCATAACGTACGCCCAATGGGAACCGTATGGCACCAATACTAGTTCTACGATAACTATTCAACCAGAGTAAGGCGTTCCCTCTTAACAATTCCCAACCAAATACATAGACCGATTCACAGAATACCCTTACCGTCGTAACGTTAAAGTCATGGTGTACTTCTGGAGTTGAATTGCACTCATACAATGTCTCATGAATCCAATCAACTTCTTTGTGCATAGAGATTACTTTACTGAGGTTAGCGAGCCTAACCACCTTAAATCGATCATCCCCATCAAGGAATGTCACCCATTCTCCACTCGCCACATCCAACGCCCTGTTTCTCGCCGCGCTGACGCCAGCGTTGAGTTGGTGGAAAACGCGGAAGCGAGAATCCTTTGCGGCGTATTCGTCGAGAATCGCGCCGGAGTCGTCGGTCGAGCCGTCATCGACGCAAAGCGCCTCCCAGTCGGTGAACGTCTGGGCGAGAACTGCATCCAAACACTCGCGCAGATACGGCGCTACGTTATAAACCGGAATTATTATGGAGAATAGTGGGGTCATCTAGATAAAATCTTGAATGCAGACGCTCCGAGTGTCTCAGTCTTCACATCGACAATGGTACGTTTCTCAGAAGAGAAGGATACACCAATCAGCGACACAGGCTTGTCCTTCCCGGCGAACACGTCAGCATAGCCCTTCTCGCGTATTTGAGCAATGGCCTCCTCCGCAGGACGGTCGAGCTTGAATTCGACGACGAAGCAATGCCCTGGCATTTCGACCGTCATGTCCACGCGTCCCGTTGCAGTTCGCACTTCTGCGCCCACGTTCACGCCGATGAGCCTAAGGACGGCATAGACTATCGCCTGCCAGGTCTGCTCGTTCTGCCTGTCTGTCAAATCGTATGGAATCGTCCGGAAGAAAAGCTTCAACGTATCGGCGAAAGCTTCTGCGTCTCCCGCGTAAAGCGCCTTTATGGCGTCGAACGCGAAGCCCGAAGAGCGGTCGGAACTCTCTCCTGTGTATGCGCCAACAAGCTGCGTCACAAAGGAATTTTCAACTTCAAGATTCGGGAACTTGAGGTTGTACCGTCTAATCGCTCCTATCTGCGCAAAGCTCGCGATTGTAAGATAGCCGGTCTGAAAAAGAAGTGTCTCGATCTTCGGATTTGCCGGCTCGTATGCGCCAAGAGTCGTGTCATCCACCCCAATGGTCGCGAAGTTCAGCGGATGCCGCTTCAACGCATCAATGAGGAATGTGGGCATCGCGGTGGTTGACCAGTAGTTGTTCATTTTACCGCTCTTGAGACAGAGCCCAAGCGAAACAGGATTGATGACGGGAGCCGCAGACTCCTCAAACCTGTACCCGTCGTACCACTTGACTATGTCAGCGAACACCTCGTCGTCGGTCTGCTTGTGCGCGATGGCGAAATCATGAATGGATTCGGCAAAATTCGCCCTCACCTCGTCGTGCGTGTAGCCGAAGAGCGTAGCGACGGACGCATCCATCGTGAGGTCGTTCAGGTTGTTGAGATCCGAGAACACCGAGACTTTAGAAAAGCGGCTCACGCCTGTCATGAACATGAAGCGCTGTTTCTCCTCGGTCGATTTGATTACGGAATAGAATGCCTTGAGCGCATCGCGGAAGTCGTTGACGTCAGGCCTTTCAAGATGCCCCAGCAGCGGCTTGTCGTATTCATCGACGAGAAGCACCATCTTCCCCGTAGGAGACTTCGCGGCAAGATCATTGATGAGGTTCTTGAACGTCTCCGGTGCAGCGACATCTTCGCGAAGTTTGATTCCATTGCGCACGGCTTCGTCGCGAAGGATGGAACGCCATGCAGAGTTCAATTCGTCAACGGACCGCCTCTGCGCATCGTTCATAGTGATGTGCAGAACCGGCAGCGGGGTCCAATCCCACTCGAGCGAGTCAATGGCAAGCCCCTTGAAGAACTCGCGCTTGCCCTCGAAGAGGGCGCGCAGCGTCGTCACTGCGAGCGTCTTGCCAAAACGCCGTGGACGAGCGATGAAGAACTGCGAACCGCGGAATCCGTTGGCCATCCGCCAAAGGATCTCCGTTTTGTCCACATACGTGAAGCCTTCCTGGCGGAGACGCTCAAACGTCTGTATGTCTGTAGCTATCTTCTGCATCGGCAAGATTCCAGCCAATCAGCGAACGCCGCTTTTCGGCAACGCTCCGCGCCCGCGGGGTATGCACGAAGTACCTCGCCAAGTGAAAAGGGTCTGCGTCTTTCAACCGCATGTGTCACTGTATATTATACCATTTATCAGATGAAAAGTGTGATGGTTTATGGTTCCGAAAGCAACCACGAAATACACGAAATACACGAAAAGTCATTTGGCGAAACGGCGAATCTCCACACCTGGGAAATGGCAGAAGTTGATCAAAAGACCTAAATGCATATTCGTGGCGCGAAGATAGTTCTGAAGCTGAGCTTCATGTTCTGGGAGCAAATTCCTCACAGCCTTCAGTTCCAAGATGATCTTATCATAGCATACAACATCAGCCCTATATGTCTGCTTAAGTTGTCGGCCTTTATACTGTATCTTTATATCGGTCTGAAATTTGGACGGTATTCCGCGTAACATTAGTTCAATTTCAAGCGCCTCTTGATAAACACTTTCGAGGAATCCCGCACCAAGATTTCTGTAAACTTCGAAAACAGCCCCCTGTATAGCATACACCTCGTCAGCATAAATCATTTTCTCCATCATTACAATCTTTCGTGTATTTCGTGTATTTCGTGGTTCAAGTCTTCCACCTTTCAAACCGCAGAGTCTCGCAGAGCGGATGATGTTTCAAATTCGTCAGCACACGCAGCGGCGACGGAAGAAGCCCCCACACATTTGTGGCATCGTTCTGCGAGTCATGAAGCACCGCATCCGAAGGATCCACATCTTCGCTCAAAGTGATGCCCGGCTTGAGCCGAAGGCCGCGCTCAACGGCCGGCGAGGCAATCCACGCGAGCGCGGCATCCGCCACCAC
>JAFXEA010000367.1 GCA_017521065.1 Kiritimatiellia bacterium
TGACGAAAGAGTTCTGTCCATAGTTGTCCGTAGAAAGTAGCGACCCCTTGTCACCTACAACCACACATCCACCAACGGGAACAGACTTAAAGAGATCCGTTATCGGAGCAACCACATCCGGCGGAGGAACCAACCCTCCCTCATACCAATGCATTTTGACAGCGGGAAGCTCACGCCCATCAATACGGCTACGGCGGGCGGCAAAATCCATGGTCACGACAGAACTCAGAGGATATATGCCCTTGTGGTATTCATCAATCCTCATGCACTCCGCACCAGTCACCTTGCCAAGCTCCATTCCGCGGAATGGAAGATTCATCAAATGGCATGCCATGTCGCCAAGCGCACCAGTGCCGAAATCAGCGAATCCACGCCAGTTGAACTGGTGATACACCTTGGTGTGCCCCATCTTCGTGCACCAGGCGTAATCCCTTGCGTCCCCTCCGCGTTCGCCCTTGTACGGACGTTCGGCAGCAGTGCCAAGCCACAGATTCCAGTCGAACGATCCAGGCGGAGTTTCGTCTGGCGTTTCAAGAAGGCCATATGCCCAGTCTCCCTGCGGCCACACTGGACGGTTCGTCCATACATGGATATCCTTCACCGTTCCGATGATACCACTCTGAAGTATCTCAACAGCCCTGCGGAACGAGCTCCCCGAACTGCCCTGATGTCCCATCTGCGTTATGACGCCAGTTTCCCTTGCAACCTCATTGAAGCGGTCAAGCTCCCACAGGGTGCGCACAAGCGGTTTCTGCACATAGACATTTATCCCCTTCTTCATCGCCGCTATCGCGATCGACGCATGCATATGGTCTGGGGTGGATACGGTCATTGCATCAATTCCTATCTTGTCTGAGGCATCGACCAGCTCACGCCAATCCTGATAGAACGGCACAGCCGACAGATCAAGACTTACGTTCAGTTTCTTCAGTTCCTCGGCTGTCCTTGCAAGCATGGACCTGTCACAGTCGCATACTGCCACGAGACACGCCTTACCGGACTGCACCATCGGCAACCAATCCGTAAAACCCTTTCCCCACACGCCGACAGCGGCAAGGCGCACCCTCCCGTCGGCAGACTTCGCGACAGTGCGACATCCTCCACAAGCCAATGCGGCAGCCCCTGCCGCACCACCACAAATGAATGTCCTACGACTGCAAATGTTTTCGATCTTCATGTCTTATGTGTTCCTTTCAATCTGACTGCGCTGAAATCACCAGCGCACAAAAGTGATTTTCGCCCGGTCCTCCTGCGGCATCCTGTACCATGGCGCATAGCGCGGATATCGTATAGCATTCACCGCATCGAGGAAGCGTCTAACAGACTTCGAGAGTTCTTCACGATCCTTTGCCGACACCACAAGCCTGCCACCCTTGCAGTCCTCCAACGCCACGGACAGCTTCGGCAAAGACACATCCTGCGCCGTCCGGGAACCCTTAAAGAACGTTGCCACTGCCGCTGCCATCTCATGCGAATCAGAATCGGGCGCGTGTTTCACCGGCAACACCATCTTTCCTGGATTACCATACTTTACCTCAGGCGGGAACCCAAACCTGCGAATGCCATCAGCCATCCCATAAAACACACTGTCACGGTATGAGACAACGTATCTGCCGCCAGGTTTAACCTCTACATAGTCGGAACCGACGCGTCTATACGCCTCGAACGCATCCCGCGGAGAGAATGCTCCGTCGAACGACGATGACTCCAGGACAAGACGCACTTCACCGAAATCACCCTCCCACCGAATCGACATTCCACCTTCACCTTTGACTCTTCCAACACCTTCAAGAACAACGGCCAGCTGCGATCCGACATCAACCTCGATCCGCTCCCGTCCACCTTTGAAACTGTGATGAGCCTTGCCGCCGAAGAATGGAGCATAGGCATACCCTATACGCGAAGGTCTGCCGCCAACCACCGCAGACGCGATTTCGTCCGGGAACACCTCGGCCTTCGCCGTACGCACTTCCTGCTTGAGATTGCAGATGGCGAGATAGCTTCCGTCCGACAATCCATAACGCGCAAAATCCCACCCATCACCTTCGAGCATGAATCCAGGCACGGGCTTGAAGCCCGCATCGTTCATCCTTGCGAACGCACGGGACGCAAGAAACGTATATTCCGAAAGGAAATGGCTCGGCAACGACCCTCCCACAGCGAACGAACGCCATACCGCATACCTAGAAAGGTCGTTTATGAGGAATGTTTTGTCGGCAAGCGACCAGCGAGTGAAATTCGGGTCGAATTCCGAGGCTGCGAATCCTTCCCAGAACGTAAGCCCCTTCTCGCCGAGTGCGAATCTTTCAGGAAGTCCGTACGGAGGCGGCCGATCCCAAGGCGTGTATTCCGTCATATAGCTATCAGCCAGAAGCATGTCAGAAATGTGTCCTCCACCTGAATTGACCGTAGCGGCGCATGTTCCTGACAGTTTCTTGTTCGGAAGCGTCCGGACGAATTCACAGAGACGGGCCGTTCCGACGCCTCTCACAACACCCGGACCATATGCATCCCATCCGACATTCCTCATTCCCAGAAGAGCCTGTCCGCGATACACTGGCTTAGGACCCGACACGTCAAACGCAATTGCGCCAAGATCGTGTTTTTTCACAAGTTCCGTCAACTGTCTGCGTAATTCAACGCCCCATGAACATTCAGGAAACGTAAAGACATCCGTGGCATAGGAATAGTCGGAGGAGGCGAACGAATTGGCTCCTGCCAACGAGTCGGGATATCGCGCCGCAATCTTCGAAGATATCTTGGACAGGACCATCATGTAGAATGCATTCGCAACACCACACCTGTATCCTGCAGCCAGACGTTCGTCAAGCATATCGTCAAACTCGGCAATCGTGAGAGTCTCGTTCGTAACGCTCTTCTTGATGCCGTCCACCGTCCAGTAGTCGTAGTGCTGCACCCAGGAATAGTCTGTGCGCGGACGACCCGTGGGCTGTTCCTGATTCAGCGGGTCTCCCCAGCTGCGGTCGGATCCATGGCACCATTCCCAAGTCGCGCCGGAGAAGCGGCAACGCTCCGGATTCGGTTGAATCCAGCTTGCATACTGCGCATTTATTCCGTAGGCGGCAGGATTGACGCGCGGATCGCGCCTGAAGAACTTGGGATAAAGCGGGTAGTATCTCGCGAACGCATCGCGAATCCCGTACTTGCGGGAATAGTCGATAGAATGAAACGAGCAGGAGAACTCGCCGCCCTTCCCGAGAAGGGCGGCCGGAACCTCCACCTTGATCGCAACGCCCTTGCCGCCTTCTACCGGCGCCCAGCGAAATTCCGCAAAGGACAGGAGATCGGCTGCACCTATGCCAAGAACGGTTCCGCAGGAGTTGTCATGTGCACCGCCAAACAGGAAGCGGCCGCCTTCCATAAGACGACTCGAACCGGACTTCTTCGCATCTGGAACGTCCGCAAGTCCATCCCACACGGATGTCGCTTCCGGCACAGTCACCGATGCCACGATGCGCACGAGATTCGTACCGTCCACACTGTTGCGGATCCGACAGCGGATGGTCTCTCTTCCGCCTTTTTTCGCAATCCGTTCAAATGATGCGTCCACACCGGACGACTTTCCGATTGTGGCACCGTTCGCATCGGTGAACGAAACCTGAAACGCATCGACGGAGAAAGCCAGAACTGCGATGAACGTAAACGTAAGATATCTCATGCCAACCCCTCAAAATTCCTGGAATATGCGTTCCTGCGGAGAAAACACCGTTTTCTTGGAACCATCCACATAATAGATATCCAAGGCATGACCTTCAATCGTGTTACGGTCAAGTCCACGCATACAATTGGTGATCCCTTCAAGCCGCTGACGGAAATCCGTGACAGGAGACGGGAACTTCTGCTCCCATATGACATCTCGCAATCCAACGTGAATGACCGCAAGCCGCTTGATCGGCTTCTCCCTCTCAATATCTATGAGAAGCGAATGGTCTTTCACGTCCGTAACATCCACAAAGAACGGTTTTGAAAACTCCATCTCTCCAGCGGCAAGGTACAGTCCAAATGACGACCGGTGACTTCCGGTCTTTATGCCTTCAGGAAACTCAACAAGTCTATAGCACAGACGCCAGGTTGCGGAATCTCCGCCAAGGACTTCACGCGTCCGTGGAGAAAGGAACGGCTCGATCCAGGCGTTGTGTCCTCCAAAGCAGTAGAGCCGACGGTCAAGACGCCGACCTGAAACCGGATGCACAGCATCGTTACATAGAAGCACCTTCGCATTCGAAAAGCGAACCCATGCTCCAACAAGGTACTTGCGTCCTTTCTCCACTGATGGACGCGCCCGCCAATAAGCAGAATGTGGCCTGACGGTTTTAACAGAATATACAATATCATCAGGGGAGAACGGACCTCCCTTGAGACGTTTCGAGATGCTGCCCTTCTCGAAAGACTGATTGGGCGGAGTCCACTCGCATTCGTCAAAAAGATTCTTCTCGACAGTTAAAAGATTGGGATAGAAGAGAACCCGGGCATGAAGAGCGCACCCAAAGGCGAGAAAGGCAACGCCGGTAATCGCAAAGCGGGAGACAAACTGGCATTTCATCGGATTGACACCTTCATTCCAACAACAGGCAACCAGCATTGGTAGCAACCAATATCAACAGAAGTTCCGTCCGCTCTCGCAAATCCCTCTCCTCGGATATCCGTTGCACTCTCCATCCATTGTGCGTATGCACCGATTCCGCGCAAAGGCGAAGAGCGCTTGAGCGAATACGGATTGGATTCGTCCTTCTCTCCCATGAACTTCGGGTCGGCAGGCAGATCGACCCCAAGCTGGTAGATGGTCCCATCCGGCGAATACGAATTCTTGAGCACAGCGGCATCAATGTTGGATCTGGCATACACGCAATTGATGAATTTTATCGCGGTGGGAATGGTCTCATTCGGATGGCATAAGATGTCTTGATAGGAATTTCCGTAGAACAGACAGTTTTCGACAAGCAGCGGCTGACCTTCCGTCTTAAAGTAAGTAAACATATAGTTGGACGTGTTCGCAACCACAGTGCAATTGACAAGATGGGATTTCATCGTAGCGGTGCCATAGCCGAAAAACATCGCGTCTTTGGCGGTACATCCGACGAAAAGACAATTCGTGCAGTTTGGGTAACGGGTATATACATAGTTCGACCTGAAAGTGATATTGACGTGTGGATTGTCAAGAACAATCTCGGAACCAATGTCCGTAAATACCGTGCACGAAGCCGAACCGAACGACAGATCAGAACCGACAACTTCACATCCGTGGAGATGCGACCTGTTTGCGTTGTTACCGTCGTTTTGTGAAGACCTGTTGCAGCTGAATCTGGTCCCGTACGCAATCACA
>JAFXEA010000034.1 GCA_017521065.1 Kiritimatiellia bacterium
AAACCCCTCAGGTTTTCTTCATGGCGACGCGCATGGCCCGTGAAATGCTGAAACTTTTTCCTGCGGAAGAGCGGTATGCGATGGTATGGGATGCATGTGGTCCCAATGAACGCGTCGAGACAGGGCTATGCGGAAATTCCCGGCTTTGCAAGGGTCTGTCCCCACAGTTCAAGGGTCTGTCCCCAGGGCTTCTTGTCGTAGGTTTTGCAGGAAAGCCGTTTGCGAGAAGAAAGGTTCTCGTTACTTGCTCAGAAACGATAATGCCGCGCGCTGTCTGTATGCTTGAAGACAAGGGTCTGTCCCCAGTTGAATGGCCGATGATATCGTTGAGTTTGAACGATGGCGTCGCACAGCGCATTGACGGATTGGAGCGTCGCTACGACGCCGTTGTGTTGACCAGCCCGGTTGCAGTGCGCATGTTTTTCGCGGCATGGAAGGGCGACAGGCGGCGTCTGCCAGAAATCTGGACGTGCGGAGCGGGGACGGACGCCGAACTCCGCAAATACGGTCTGTCTAGCGACATTATGCCGTCTGACGATTTTTCGGCTGATGGACTCATTGCACGTCTGAAGCTGGAAGGTGGACGTCTCAAGGGAAAGAAGGTGCTGCGTCTCAGAAGCGCAAAGGCATCGCGCATCGTTGCGGCGGCGATCCGCAGGATGGGCGCAAAGGTCGATGATGTCGTCCTTTACGTCAATGAGCCTGTTGTCAGGGACGGAGTCCCGCTTCCAAAATGCGACGCTGTGTTTTTCGCGAGTTCGAGCGCGGTCGAATATTTTGTCGCGCAGTATGGCGCAAAGACTCTGACCGGCATGGAGATTTACGTCATTGGCGAGCCGACTCGCAACGCATTGCCGCCACGTTTCAGGAAAAGGGCTATCCTCATGCCGCTCGCAAAACCGGTCGCGCAGGATGCGTGACCTTGCCAATCACCAAGCAGTTCGAAAAGGAGAGAACATAATGGATAAACTTATCGCATCGTTTCAGGTCGATCACACGCGCATCGGTTACGGAATATTCGTAAGCCGCAGGGATGTGGTCAACGGGGCATACATAACTACGTTTGATGTCCGCATGAAGCGTCCGAACGTGGAACCCGCCATCCATCCGAACGCGATGCATACGATCGAGCACATCGTCGCAACGTATCTGCGGAACTCCAAGTTCAAGGACCATGTGGTGTACTGGGGTCCGATGGGGTGCCTTACCGGCTTTTACTTCATAACCAATACAGAACACGAGATAATGCCGAGCGAGATTGAGAAGCTCATGCGGGCAGCGTTCAAGTACATGGCGGGCTATCGGGGTGAGGTGCCCGGCGCGACTGCTGTCAATTGCGGAAACTATCTTCTCCATTATCTGCCGATGGCAAAGTATGAGGCGAAAGAATTCCTGAAACAGGACTGGAAGTTTGACTATCCCAAAGCTTCTCGCATCAAGGCCGGCGGACGCACATTCTTCGACGCCTGAGCCCTGATATTTGCGTTTTGACATTAAGTATCGGGTTGTGATACCATATCGCCTATTCGAAGAAAGGAAAGGAGTCCATTTTCATTTCCGTTTCGCATTTCGCTTACTGGATGGTAGAGGGAGAAAATCATGAATAGATTGGTCGCCTTATTGGCATTATGTTTATGCTGCGATATTGCATATGCTGCAGTGTGGCATGTTGATCAGATCAAAGGTGATGACGTTGCCGCAAAATCTGATGATACTGGCGCAACGTCATTCAAAACGATTCAGGCTGCAATTGATAAGGCCAGTGATAACGACAAGATAATGGTTGCGCCAGGTGTTTACAAAACATCGCTTAATGAACATGAGACCTACGGGAAAAGCAGGCTGTTCATAGATAAGGTGCTTACCATTGAATCTACAGGCAACCGTGACAATACGGTAATTGAAGGGGCGTGGGATGAATCGGATGCGGCTCATGGCCTTGGAGTCAATGCGATACGCTGTGTCTGTGCTGCTACGGATTGCACAATAAAGGGCTTTACGCTTCTCAATGGAGCTACACAATCGGGAAGCGATTCTAATTTAACCAGTGGCGGCGGGTTGCTTGTTCCTTCAGGATGCAGCGCAACAGCAAATCTGGAAGATTGTGCAGTGGTGAGATGTTCTGCAACACGCGGCGGCGGAATGAGGCGCGGCAAAGCGTACCGCACGATATTCAGTGAATGCTATGCAAGCAACTACGGTGCGGCAAGCAGAGAATCGCATCATATATTCTGTCTCATAAAGAAATGCAGGGGTGCACACATAGTTGCGTATGTCCGCTTATTGTATCACTGCACATTTGTTGACAATGTGTTAGATACTGGCTATTGTGTGCATTCCGACAATATCAATCGGTTCACAGTAGGAAATTGCCTGTTCGTTTCCGGAGCACTCTCCTTTAATATGCCTAAGTGCAGCCTCGACGGTACTGTCATGCATGGTAATCCAAGTTTTGCGAAAGACAATGAGTGGACAATTGACGACACGTGTCAGATGAATGTATGGGGCGGAGGTGTGGTTTCACCGCTTTTTGGAGATGTGCGCCCTTATGAAGGCGGTCCGCTTGACGGCACAGGAAATGAAGAGTTGAAATCAAGTATCGACTCAGCCTACAGGGAGTATGATGTTGAGGGCAATCCGGTGAATTGGACGAAGGGCAAACTTTGTCCCGGGGCATATCAGAAAGTTATCACACCGGCATCCGGCAAGATGATTTTCAGGAACAGTACCGCACGCATCTCAGTTGATGGAGTGTCGATTGGTTCTTTTGATGCAGCATCAAACTACACATACGCCACATGCTGGCCTACTCAGTATCTTATGAAGGTGGCGGTCTCAAAACCAACATTCAAGATTGCCCGAATGGATATGTACGTAAATGGATCTGTTTCATCCTTGATGGATGCCAGACCTCCGCTGAATCATGATGATGAGGCATGGATAACCGCCCCTCCAACAGGAACTGACTGCCTTTGGAGTCCATATCAGACTGACAAAAATTACTATGTCGATGACGATGCCGTTTTCGAGGGGGAGGCCGACGGCACGGAGACAAAACCATATAGAACCATTCAGGATGCCGTGAGGAACACTTCTGGTGTGCGTGTAATCTGCGTAAAGGAAGGAGTGTACGCGTCGGACACAGGGGATGATCTCTTGAACGGCATGAAGAATCGTGTCCAGCTGGACAATGGAGGCTATGTCAGGCTGATTGGTGTTGACGGGGCCGAGAAGACGTTTATCGTTGGGGCGGCAGATCCTGACACCAAGGATGATCCCGTAAAGCTTGGATGCGGACCTAAGGCTGTAAGATGTATAACTGCTGTTGTAAATAGTGTGATTCAGGGCTTTACTCTTACTGGTGGTCATTCTGATTACGGTGATGTAGATGGAGATACGTCTATAAAAGTGTATGGAGGTATGGGCACTGCCACCAGTTCTGGAAATCCTTCCCGCGGAACCTTCTTTGTAGACTGCATCATTTCCAACAATGTTGCCTATCGCGGGGCGATGGGATATGGCGGTTCGTATCTAAGGTGCTTTTTCGCAAATAACCATACGATCAGAAATGATGGCGGACTGAAGGCTGCATTGGCTGCAAACTGCATTTTTACAGCCAACTACAGTCCTGGCGGCACTTTGCGAGATTCTGGATCCTACACTTACAACTGTACTCTTGTCGAGAGCGATCCTGTCGGTGGTGTGACCTATGGCAGAGGATACGTCTACAACTCAATCTGCTGTGGTGCGCATGCTCCGCCTGATGCAGTTACAGGCATAAAAGGAACCGTTATTGATGGATATGGAAAAACGTCCGGGCAAGACACGCTACGTGCAGATCCGTGTTTCAAAGATGCTGACAATGGAGATTTCCGTATTGCGTCGGTGTCTCCTGCTGTTGGATTCGGTGATCCATCTGTAGCTAACTGGTGGAAGTATGCAGGATCTGATTTTAATGGCAACAGATATCGTTTCGTCAATGGAAAGGTGATATCCGGTGCTTTGCAGAATCCTGTGGCGTCTGTGCGATTAGGAGTGCTTGGCGGACCGGAAAGTGGGGTGTCTAAGGTTGGAGTTGTGTTTTTGGATGAGGACGTGCAAGAGGTTACTGTTGTAGCGACAGACGCAGACACGCGTCTTTTTGAGGGCTTCAGTAAAAACGGCGAAATTATAGAAGGCTCAAACGAGTCGGCATCATATACATATGTTAGTTCTGTAGCTTTGCAGTTGCCTGGAGATGTCATCAATGCCGTATATTTGACAAACTGGTATGTGAATGCATCTGCAGGGAACGACAGCAATCGCGGAGATTCGCTTTCTTCTGCCAAAAAGACGCTTAAGGCAGCGTTTCAACATGTAGTTCCTGGCGATGTGGTGCATGCGGCAGAAGGTGAGTATTGCGAAGGCACAATGATACATATTGTCAACGTTGCAACAAAAGCCGGTATGACATCTGCCGGCATAACGATTCCATCTCGTGTGCTCATACCTGCGGGAGTCAGCCTTGTTGCAGACGGAGATCGTAACAAGACCATAATTCTCGGCGACAGCGATCCTGATACGGCGTCTGATGTCACGAAGCGCGGTTGCGGTCCCAAGGCTGTACGATGTGTAATGATGGAGACGAACACTGTCATACGCGGTTTTACATTAAGAGGCGGCAGAACTGGATATGAAAACATAGAGGATGATGATTATCAGGGCGGTGGAATATTGGCAAGTTCCTCTACCTCAGACTTGATGTCGCTTGTGGAGAATTGTACGATAGAGGATTGCATGTCATATCGCGGTGGCGGATCATATAATGGGTATTATCGCTGCTGCAGGTTCATTGGGAACACAGCTGTGCAGAACGGTGCCGCCTCGCGTCAGGGTTCATATTTCGGATGTTATTTCTCCGGAAACATCGGTGCCAATGTGATCACATACCCTGGTGAACTGGAACAGTGCACATTTGGACAGGGGAATGCAGCTGCCAATGGTGCTTCAGTGCCTGCTATTGGGGCTACGACTCATAAGATGACCATAATAGGAACTTTGTTTACCGATGGTTTCGTGCCTTTAGGTTCGGATAAGAAAGTGATGAATCTCATCAATTGCGCATATCCTGACAGTGTTAAGCTGGCAGAAAACTGTAAATCCGATAGTTGTGTTGTGGCACCAACTGAACAGCTGGCCAGACTGGATGAGAATGGCGTGCCAATTCCCGGCGAGAATCCGATATGTGATGCAGGTCTCATTTCCCTTTGGACGGGTGCTGGACTTGACGCGGCGCGTGACGCCGCCGGAAATCCGCGCATTGCAAACGGCAACATTGATATTGGCTGCTATGAGGCAGACTGGAAGGGAGTATATTCGGCAACGGTAGGAAAGCGAGGCGCTGTAACGTTCACAGAGGCGGCGGCATCTGCGCACAAGGGCGATACCAACGAAGTGTTTTTGCCGGAAGGTGAGCTTTTGGGAACGCTCAATGCCATAGGCGGACGCTACGAGTTTCCGGTTCGGATTACGGGTGGCGGTAGGTTGCTTGTTTCGATTGGGGAAGGCATCGTGAAGGAATATACTGCCGGTATGAGCGTTCTCTCGTTGGATTTGCTGGCAGGCGTTTATCCAGTGTCCGTTAAATATATCCCTTCCGAAAATGATGAGGGTGGTGCATTCATTGGGGCGGGTGGACGCATCTTCGGAACAACGATTGTGGTTCGTTGACAGTGGAGGTTTTGTTGTGGGAAGTCCAATCTTGAAGTTTGCTGTTATAGGCGACATTAAGGCCGATAATCAGTGGTGCATGGCTGGCGTGTCTCGAATCACTCCCATGGTCAAGAAGCTTGGGGTTTCATGCGTGCTGGCCGGAGATCTTGATGGGTGGCGTGTCGTCAAGGTTAAGGATGATGCCTCGTTCGATCTCGGCAAGGCAGTGAAGACCGCTTTTGCTGAAAAGCGCTCTCCGCTTGAACTGGTTGAGGAATGCGGGATTCCATTCCTGCTCTGCAATACCCGGGAACTGTTTGATGAGGATTGGGTTCGATTTGAAGCGGACAGGAAAGCTCTGCTCAAAAAG
>JAFXEA010000035.1 GCA_017521065.1 Kiritimatiellia bacterium
AAATTCCAATCGACAAGGAAAAATGTGAGGATAAGTCATCAGGCGGGGCTGTGCATAACTCGATGGCAATGTCGCCCAGGACGACACCAACCGAAATAACAACAGCAAATACAACAGAAATATCGAACCGAAATAGTGCGGGGGCGGAATCAGAGTCGAGTTTGGATTCTGTCCTGAAGAAGTGTTTGATGTAATTAAAGGCTATTATGAACAACTTTGACGAATAATTTGTTGATGGGAAGCCGGATAATCGTGAGTTATGCCTGTGACATAGACATGGAAGTCATGGAGGTACGAAGACACGGAGGATTTTATAGATATAGGGCGGTGGGATGAATCGCGGTGACAGCGAGGTGATGCGGACAAAATGTGGTATAATATGCGGCCTTTAGCGGAACTGACGATTACAGGCGTGTGCCTGAAGTGGAGTTTACCACATGAACCGCGGTCGGGAGAATCCCGATAGAGTCGTTCGTCTGGGCATTATTCAAAATAAGGGAGATGAACCCAATGAATATTGCAGATACAAACATTCCCGCATGGGAAGGATTTACTGGTGGACAGTGGCAGAAGGATATCGATACCGCTGTTTTTGTGCGTTTGAACTATACTCCTTACGAGGATGGCTCCGAGTTTCTCGCCGATGCCACTCCAGCTACGGAGGCTCTCTGGAACAAGTTGCAGGCTCTCCAGAAGGAAGAACGCGCCAAGGGCGGCGTTCTCGACATGGATACGGATGTGGTCTCGTCGATAACATCCCATGCGCCTGGCTATCTCGACAAGGACCTTGAAAAGGTCGTCGGCCTGCAGACGGACAAACCTCTGAAGCGCGCATTCATGCCGTATGGCGGCATAAAGATGGCTGAAGAGGCGCTCAGGACATATGGCTATACGCCAAACCCTGAGCTTCACCGCATCTTCACCGAGTATCACAAGACGCACAACCAGGGTGTATTCGATGCCTACACCCCTGAAATGCGAATCGCCCGCAAGAACAAGATCATCACCGGCCTTCCCGATTCCTATGGGCGCGGACGCATCGTGGGTGACTACCGTCGTGTTGCGCTTTACGGCATTGACCGTCTTATCGCCGCCAAGGAACATGACCTTCCGATGGTCGGTGCGGGTTCCATGCCGGAGGATGTGATTCGCGGACGCGAGGAGGTGTCGGCGCAGATACGTGCGCTCAAGGCGATGAAGGAGATGGCGGCCAGCTACGGATACGACATTTCCCGTCCTGCGGAGAATGCGCGCGAGGCGGTGCAGTGGACGTATTTCGGCTATCTTGCCGCAATCAAGACTCAGAACGGCGCGGCGATGTCCATCGGGCGAATTTCCACGTTCCTCGACATCTACATCGAGCGTGACATCAAGCGCGGCATTCTCACGGAAAGCGAGGCGCAGGAGCTCATCGACCATCTCGTGATGAAGTTTCGCATGGTGAAGTTCGCCCGCGTTCCGAGCTACAACGAGCTTTTCAGCGGCGATCCCGTATGGGCGACAATCAACCTCGCCGGAATGTGCGGTGATGGACGCAGCATGGTCACGAAGACCGACTACCGCATCCTGCATACGCTTGAGACGATGGGGCCGTCCCCGGAGCCGAACCTTACGGTCCTCTATTCGCCGCGTCTGCCGAAGAAGTTCAAGGACTATGCGGCGAGGGTGTCGATCGACTCCAGTAGCGTACAGTATGAGAACGATGAGATCATGCGCCGCGTATGGAGCGATGACTATGCCATCTGCTGTTGCGTGTCCGCAACGCAGACCGGCAAGGAGATGCAGTTCTTCGGTGCACGTGCGAATCTTGCGAAGTGTCTGCTTTACGCCATCAACGGCGGAGTGGACGAGGTGACCCGTGTTCAGGTGGGTCCCGAGTTCCGTCCGATCAAGTCAGAGGTTCTCGACTACGGCGAGGTGCTTCATGCGTATGAGCAGATGATGGACTGGCTTGCCGGACTCTACGTGCATACGCTCAACATCATCCACTTCATGCACGACCGCTACAACTACGAGGCGTCGCAGATGGCGCTCATCGATACTGATGTCGCGCGTTCGTTCGCGACTGGCATTGCGGGCTTCTCGCACGCGGTCGATTCGCTTTCTGCCATCAAGTACGCAAAGGTGAGCGTAATCCGCGACGAAACCGGTCTTGCTGTGGACTACAAGGTGGAAGGCGACTTCCCTCGCTACGGAAACGACGACGAACGCGTCGATTCCATCGGCGAGTGGCTGCTTACGGAGTTCATGCGCAAGGTCAAGAGTCACCACACCTACCGTAACGCCATGCCGACCACGTCGATCCTCACGATCACATCGAACGTCGTGTACGGCAAAGCGACGGGTTCCATGCCTGACGGCAGGAAGGCGGGCGACCCTCTCTCCCCGGGTGCGAACCCGGCTTACGGAGCCGAGCAGAACGGACTTCTCGCCTCGCTCAACTCTGTCGCAAAGCTTCCGTACGAATATGCGCTTGACGGCATCTCAAATACTCAGACAATCCATCCTTCCGCGCTTGGCAATGATCCTGAGACGCGCGTCAACACACTTGTGTCTGTAATGGACGGATATTTCAAGAAGGGCGCGCATCACCTGAACGTCAACGTGTTCGGAACGGAGAAACTCATCGATGCGATGGAGCATCCGGAGAAGCCGGAATACGCTAACTTCACTATCCGCGTCAGTGGTTATGCCGTGAAGTTCATCGACCTTACGCGTGAACAGCAGCTTGATGTCATCAAGCGTACATGCCACAAGAGCCTGTGACCGGCAGGATACATTCGTTCGAATCGTTCGGCGCGGCGGACGGTCCCGGCGTGAGGTTCGTCGTGTTCCTCCACGGCTGCGGCTTCCGTTGCGTCTACTGCCACAACCCTGATACGTGGGCGCGTCCTGCAACGATGGAGATGTCCGTCGGGGAGGTGCTTGAAAGGGCTCTGCGCTATCGCGACTACTGGGGCGAGGAGGGAGGCATTACGCTATCCGGCGGCGAGCCGATGCTCCAGGCACAGTTCGCCGCCGAACTCTTCGAGCGGGCACATGGTCTTGGTGTCAACACCTGTCTTGATACGGCGGCAGGACCGTTCCGGCGCGATGATGCGCATATTGTCCGTCTGCTTGACGCGACCG
>JAFXEA010000368.1 GCA_017521065.1 Kiritimatiellia bacterium
AATACGGCCGGGCTCCCCTGAAGGGCCCGGCCGCCGCTTGGGCACCCCGCCGCGAAAGGACGGGCTACCTCTTTTGAAATCCCAGATGGACACCCTAAATGTCCATCTGACTTTTCAATTCACACCCCGTATGGGGTAAATCAATGCCGAATCACCAAGAACCCTTGATTTTATTGGGTCATTTTGATTTCGACCCCGCAAAACGCCCCTATGAAAAAAATTTTTTTAGCCCCATTTTCACCCCCGCCGTGCGCGGCCTCACGCACCCCCGCGCGCCTTTTCGCGTCCTTTCGCGCTTTTCCGCGCGAGTTGTGTCGGCGCATTGCGCGACCACGAAACGCGGCACATCTGACGCGCGGCTACGCCGCTTGAGACGGCGCGTCGCCTCCGATGCTTGAAGGTCGCGTTCGCATTCCTCTGACTGCTCTTTGCCTTTCCTGTCACTGCGACCTTCGCGCGGCGGCGACGCGCCGTCTCGACCTTCGGTCCGCGTCAGATGCCCGCGACACGAAAACCGCTCGGCACTCGCTTCGCTCGGCTTGGTCGCTTCCCCAAGGGTCGCGCCCACCCGCAAGGGGCGGTTAATTCGCGGTACACGAAAACGCCTGCTTCGCAGGCTACACGAAATTTTGGAGACCAGAGATACGATGCCACACGAACTTTTGCTATAATTCTTGGCATGGACAGACAATTGATATATCCAGAAGAATGCTACGCCATTCGCGGTGCAATCTATGAAGTCTATCGTGAACTTGGGAACAGGTTTAGGGAAGAGGTGTACCAGCAGTGCCTTGAACGGGAGCTGGCGGCACGAAGCATACCGTTCGACGCAAAGAAGGAGCTTCGCATCTTTTACAAGGGCGTGCCCATCGAGAAAACATATATTCCCGACTTCTACTGTTACGGGAAGATCATAGTCGAGATCAAGGCCGTTGAAACTTTGACAAAAGAACACCGCGCGCAGCTCATGAACTATCTTCGACTTACCGGCAGCAAGCTTGGTCTGCTCGTCAATTTCGGCGCATATCCCAAAGCCGTTGTCGAGCAGTGGGCGAACTGACGTCCCAGTTTTTCGTGTTTTTCGTGTCTCGCGTAGGCGAGCTTTCATGTCCTGCGACCGCCGCAGACCGAAGGTCGAAGCGATGAGACGACGCACGGCGAAGGTCTCGGCCTGAAAACATCCCCCAGGATAGCGAAAGGTTGATGTCGAACGAGACCTTCATGCCGTGTCGCCGGATCATCGCTTCGGCGGCCGAGCCGCGCGGCGGGCGCGGGGTTCGTGGTCGCGCGGAGCGCACAACCTTCTTCACCGCCAGCAGCGCCTCGGCGGAAGCGGGGGTGGCGGCGGCGGAGGCGTTCGTGACCGCGCGGAGTGCCCCTATCGCCACGCGGGCGGGCGGTGAACAGATCTTCCGTTCGCAAGCGTCACCGTCTCCGGCAGCTGGCATTGGGCGGGCAGGTCGCGGGGAATGTTTTTGTAGTAGGTGGAGAGCTGCCTCAATTCAACGCATTCACCAGCATGCGGATTAAATACGATTGTCTTCTTGCCAAACCGATAGCGGGCGACAGACAGCGCGGCCGCATGGTCGGCATCGCCGCTGATGAGCACAAAAGCATCTCCTTTGTTTTCGTATGCATCGGAAGTCATCTCGACGGCAAGGTTGACGTCGGACTTTTTCTCCTCAACCTTCCAGACTGTTGCGTATGCGACTTTGTAGCAGGATTTGCAGGGATCCTTTGCAAACGGCATTTTTGCGCGATACCGCTTATAGTAGCCCTCGACAATCTTTACAATGGGATTCTTGGCAAGTGCGCACAAGTAGCAATACTGATCATGCGCCGATATTGTATCAATCGCCTCGCCCCTCACTCTTGCGGTGAAATACTTTATTTCCGCAATCTCGTACTTGTCCGTCATGAGCGAACGCGCAAACAGCTCAAGGTCGAGCCACAGGTTCGGCGTGCCTTTGAGAAGTCCGTAGAAAAGGTTGAAGCCGTCAACATATACAATGGTTTTCATTTCGTCACGCTCTATAAAACGCTAGAGCCGGGATTGCTCCCGGCTCCGCACCGCATTGCCGTAGCTCAGCGGGTGGTTAGCAACCCATCATGGGGTTCGTAGGCATTATAGCAGAATTTTTGTTAGTAGCGCAAGGGGGCGCAACGCATGTCGGACACGATTATGCGCCTCCCATCCCACGCATCCTATTGGGGACAGACCCCGCGAAACCATTGATTTTATTGGCTCAAATTGCAATATGCACCGAATCTCGCTTCCTGCTACCTCGCCTTCGCCTGCCCAGAAGAAACCCCCCGCCGTGCGCGGCCTCACGCACCCCCGCGCGCCCTTCCGCGCCTTTTCGCGCGAGTAGTATTGGCGCTTCGCGCGACCACGAAACGCGGCACATCTGACGCGCCTGGGGAATTAGCGTCGATTAGCGTTGCCGCTGCTTTTTCGTGTCTTTTCGTGTCTCGCGTAGGCGGGCTTTCGTGTCCGGCGCGAGAGGCGGCGACAAAAGTCGCGATGCGCTGCGGCGCACGGGGCGAGACGCAGTCTCAAGCCCCAGGGCGACGCCGCGCATCAAGGTTGCGCAGCAACCCGCCTCGACGCGGCCGGCGTTCGTGGTCGCGCGGAGCGCCCCTATCGCCAGGCGGGTGGACGGTGGATGAATCGGTCGCCGCGCCTTCCATATGGAACGACGTCTGGCAGCTGGCACTTTGCAGGAAGGGCACGCGGGATGTTTTGATAGTATGAGGCCGCCGTTTTCAAGTTGACGCTGAAGCTCTCATTGGGGAGAGACCCCGCGAAACCATTGATTTTATTGGGTCTTCTCATCTTGGGCGCGGAAAACCGCCCCTCGAAAAAAATTTTCTTCTGCGCAGGCTCCCCCTCCGCCGCCCGCGCCCTTCGACACCCCCGCGCCCTCCAGCGCCCTTTCGCGGTTTCCCACGGCGCACCGAGACGGTGCACCTCCTTGGGGCGGCGTTATGCGGCGCACCGAGACGGTGCACCTCCTTGGAAATGCGACAGGAGGTGGAGCTTCCAGCTCCGCCCCCAAGTCGTCTGCGTCGAAGACGCAAGTAAATAACTTTACGTTATTCCCAGCCATTTGCAAACACTGCGTCGACATTGCGTTTGCAATATAGAATTCTGCCTACGGAAACGACTCCATCCTTCGGCAGATAGTACACGCAGAAGTTGCCGACATCCATGACACGAACGCCGCGTGTCGACAGCGGCTCTCGCGGGTAAGGGCGAAATCGTTCCGGCATTTCGTCAAGCGTTGCGACCTGCGCCAAGATGCGTTGAAGCACATTGCGGGCGTTTTCGGGCGAGCGCAATTCGAACGCGATATAGGAATAAATGTCGCGCAAGTCCTCGTGCGCGGCATCAGAGATTTCAATGCTCCAGCTCACAGGGAGAACTCCTGTGCGAGGTCGTCAGCAACTTCCTTAAGAGGTCGTTTACGCCCAGCGACAATGTCGTCAAAGCCGCGCGACACTTCGGCGTCGA
Organism: Kiritimatiellia bacterium; assembly: GCA_017521065.1. GTDB lineage: Bacteria > Verrucomicrobiota > Kiritimatiellia > RFP12 > UBA1067 > UBA1731. The sequence goes on from JAFXEA010000368.1 coordinate 3,515, forward strand.
GCTCCGCATCGGTCATCGTCGCGATGTTTGGAATGTGCCTTGCGGGGAACTGCACGGCGAACGGCAAACCTCGATGAAGGACGATCTGGCGATAGAACATATTGATGGCGTTCGACACGGGGACACCCAGTCCACCGAGTATAGTTTCCGCCTCATTCTTCAGTTCGGGTTCTATTCTTGCGTAAAGGTTAGCGGTTTTGACCATAGTCTTTCTCCCTTTGACGGCGAATAGTATATCACAACCTCGGCTATCGTGCAATACAGCGTCCGCACAAGAGCAATACGAATCGCGTATGCCTCTCCTTCGTCGCGCTTTGCGACAGCAGTTCGGACGCAAGCATTCCGTCTGGCGATGCCGAGAAAATCTGCACCGGCCGCTTCTGGTGCCACACAATGTCCTCGATCGCTCGACAGGCCTTGAGGACTTCCAATTGGACCGCCCCCTTATCACCTCTCCTCGCAGGATACGCCCCTTGGGCGACATCGGGCAGCGCCTCCCACGCATCAATCGCAGCACGGCCAAGCGTTCCATACACATCTCCAGAGATAAGCCGCTGCCGAAACCTCAAAGCCCCGACAATGGCCTTCAGATGCCTCTGCTGCATACGAACCTTCATGGCTCCCGTTCGTACCTCCGTCGCCACGGAGTTCAATTCCGGGGAGTGCGCATATATTACCATAAAACCGCGTTCACCGTCCATCCGAAAAATCGTTGGCCGGGTGGTCGGTTAAATACTAAAGCTCAAACCCCGCCTCTTCTGGGGACAGACCCCGTGAAACCATTGATTTTATTGGCTCAAATTGCAATATGCCCCGAATCTCGCCCCGCCTGCTACCTCGCCTTCGCCTGCCCAGAAGACCCCCCCCGCCGCGCGCGGCCTCACGCACCCCCGCGCGCCTTTCCGCGCCTTTTCGCACTCTTCCACGCCTGCTCCGTGGACTCACGACCTTCCCTTCCTCTACTTTACTGTTCCCTTCTCCTTTTTTCAGAAGCACATATTGGCAATTGAGGTTGCGGTAGGGTTATCCTCGCGCAGAGGCGCAGAGGCGCGGAGTTGAGGTTCTGTAAAATTGTTCACGAAGCGCAGGAATCCCTCTTTGAGGGTTGACATACCGAAGTTCACCACCGCGCCGACTTGCAACTTTGTTATGGCAAGATATGTCTTTAGCTGTTTTGCAAAGACAGGACTCATCTTTTCGGTCGATTTCAGCTCGACAATCACCGTGTCGTCTACAAGCATGTCAAGGCGGAAGGCGTTTTCAAGGACGACTCCTTCGTACTCAAACGAGATACTTTTCTGCCGCTCTACCTTGTGCCCTCGCTTCTTTAGTTCTATCTCAAGAAGAGTCTCGTAGACCGACTCAAGTAATCCCGCGCCAAACTTTTTATGCAGTTTGATTGACGCATCCAGTATGTCACCTGTTATCTCATTCTCCGTCATGCCACGCCTCCTCCGCGCCTCTGCGCCTCTGCGCGAGATAATACCTCCACCACGGGTTCGCTCTTCCTGAACATCCCCTTGGACAGCTGCGAGAAGTCTGTAAACGTCTGGCCCATTACTCGACCTCCTCACTTATCAGTCGTGCGACATAGCTTTCCACCGCCGCTTCAAGGCCGGGCTCTTTTGATTCCCTCGGACCGGCGACGTTGAGGACTATCGGTCTGCCGCCGATCTTTTTGCTGACCTTAGCGAGCCACTTGAATACTGCGAGCTGGTCGCCGTCAGTGGTAGGCGTGTTCGGGTTGTCGACGAAGACAGGCTTGCGGGCGTTCATGCAGTACTGGCGCGTCCGCTGGGTGCCGCCTTCGAGCTGGTCGGAGAACGCAAGGATAAGCGTAGCGTCCGAGTGTTCGGCGTTCCAGCGAGTTCGGAACCGGTAGTCCTCCGTGTCCGCCTCCACCATCGCCGTGAACTTCGCGGGAACGCATCCATCCTCCGCCAGCCGACCTTTCGGCACAAGACCTCCGTAGGCAAACCCGGCCTTCAGGGCCGCCTCAAGCGCGCCTCTGTCCGCCCCGGTCTGCCCGCCGGATATAACTTTGCCGATTATCAACATCTGCTGAAACGCCTTCTGCCGTTATTATACCATTTTCCACCCCTTCTGTTTGGAGAAAGTCAGGCGAACAAGCCCAGCACAAAACGGGATTAGTGCCGCAACCCTCCTTCGCCCGCACCGCGCCAACTCCTCTCGCGCCCCCGCGCAGCGCCTCACATACATATATGTCACCGCAATGCGGGAGACCCATTCATAGATCAAATTGAATGCAAAACTCGGATGGCGAAACGACGAAATCCGCCTTTGGGTAGTCTTTGATGTTGCCGGTAACAAGACGCGAATCAAACACGTCTTGTCCTGCGAGCGCAATCTCGAAGAAGATTCTGTCATCCTCATCAGGCATCGAAGCATCAGTATGGACGGGATGCATTGGCTCTGCCTGATCTCGTATGAGCGAGAGGATATAGTCGCATTTTGCTGGATCAAGTTTCAGCTGCGCACGATGAAGCACCTCTTCGTATTCGCCAAGTATTTCGTCGCACACAAGCGGGATTACCTTTCCCTCGTAAACGGCGTTCATCACCCGCGCCGTCGCCGAATCGTGGTTGCGCGTAAGAAGCGAAGAAACTATTACATTCGTGTCAATTACGGCGTAAATCATCCGTTGATCCTCGCCTTGCGCTCTCTGCGGGCGGCTTTGATTTCTGCGTTGATCTCGTCCATTGTCCACTCACGCTCGTTCGCGTTGCGCATTTCAGCCGCATAACGCCGAGCCATGCGACTACGTTCCGCCAGCATGACAGCGGTATTTTCTAAATGCCCGACGGATGTCTGCCTGTCGCATGTGATGACAAAAGGAATGCCGCGCTGCTTAACCACCTGCTTAAGGAATATGGTTACCGCGCCAGCCATACTAAGACCCAAATCGTCAAAAATGGCGTCACAGTCACGTTTCAGACCGTCATCTATTCTTAAAGTGGTTGTCATAAACTCCTCCTGTATTTCAAAACGAAAGTATATTACCATACATTTGCCATCGGTGTCACCCACTAATTTGAGGCTGCGTTTTCGCCCCTACCCCGCCTCCATTGGGGACAGACCCCGCGAAACCACTGATTTTATTGGCTCAAACCGCATTTTTGGGTCTGGAAAGCAGAAATCTGGAATCGAGGAACTAAGTGCGGGAATCCGGCCGCTACTCTCCTTTGCCGCACAGCGCTACCCCCACCGCGCCCCCGCGCACCCTTCCGCGCCTTTTCGCACCTTTTCGCGCCGCCCTCTCCCGATCTCACCACCAGTATCGGAAATCCTTGATCGAGAGGGAAAAGAACGCCGAGTCATCTTCGCCCCATTCTGATGAGCATCCCCTTCAGCGCCTCGTAGCGCGACTTCTTCTCCGTCTTGGCAAAGTGTGTCTCACGTTTCTGGGGGAAGTCCAGTCTGTACTCAATTGGATGGTCGAACTGCTCGCTTGTGAGATCGAACACGGCATCGCCCACCTTGTTGAAGCAATGGAAGCTGCCGTCGCCGTTCGGAACGCCGTACACCTCGCCGCCGAAGATGTCCTGCACGAGAAACGTCGTAATGGAGCATTGCCCGCAGGTCGGATTGGACTCGCTCCATTTCTCCTGAAGCCGTGGTGCGCAGGTCTCCCTCCGCCAGCACCCAAGCAGCAGCCGGTACAGAACGCCAAGCGACCCGACGAACGCAAACTCGCCGTTCGTCGGCTTCAAGTCCGAATGCTCGCATCCGTAGAACATCGCCGCCTTTCTCGACAAATCCATCATCACAACTTTCCTTTGCTGTCATTCCTTGGATGGCAGTTCATCCAGCGCGAACAGTTTGCGGCTTCTATCCTCCACCGCCAGCCGGAGTGCGGTAATGGGACGCGGCAAAGCTTTCGATCGTCGCCGTCGAAAGCGCACCAGCGTTGTCAAGCCGATCAAGTTCGTCCTGTAGACGAGAGTCGATGAACCTGACAAGCATCGCCTTGAGCGCCGCAACATCTTCGTCACCACGAAGGCACGACACCATATTTACGACCTCGTACTGCGCGGGCGTGAAACCCGCGCGGGCGACATCGCCATTCGTTGGGATCGTTGCGTATGGCATTGTTCAACCTTTCACTCTTGTTATCTTTATTGGAGAGAATACCAAATCGACTGCATAAGATCAAGGGGACGACTTGCTGGAGGTCCCCCATTTTTTTCGCGCGCTACCGAGCACTTGCGATGCCTTGCGCGATTTTGCCCGTTTTAAGACAGCCGTCGTCCTCTCTGACTAGTCTTCGCTATAATGCGAAGTCCTTACACCAACCAGAGAGGACAA
>JAFXEA010000369.1 GCA_017521065.1 Kiritimatiellia bacterium
ATCCGCCCCATCCAGCAGATCAGGAGTCCATGTGACATCCCGAGCATACATTTCGGCACGGGTGCGCGTCCATACATCTGTGACGGCGAACGGCAGAGAGAACGAGCACTTCCATGCCTTGCCCTTCACAATCCGCACTGAACCGTCGCCATCCTCCTGGACACGGTTAGTCACAACCGTCGTATAATCCCCCTGTAGCTGCTCGACGGTCAGGCCTTCCGCAGACGGAGGTGTTCCGGAAACAATGATCCGCGCAAATCTCCTGGCGTTCATTGGCAACGGCATTGTGCGGTTGATGAAACTGCGGGTCGACACCTCCTTCATCCCATCCTTCGCGGCATACACAACGCGCCCTGCCGACACACCGACGACATACGCGCCTGTAACATAGCGGACCCCGGCGGCAAGCAGTCTCCTGTCAAGGGAACGTTTCGCCTCAAGCGGAACGACACCCTTTTCGAGGCAGGACAGATTTCCCGCACAATCCTCTCCAAGGTATGCGCGAGGGGCAAGCAGAAGAACCTGTTTCCCCGCCTTCGACGCCGTCTCCGCCTCCGCAACCGCATCTTGCGTGCCGCCCGCTATGACAACATCAAGTTCCTCGGCCGAAGCTGACGCAGCCAAAAATCCAATCATCAGAATATGGAGTGCCCTCAACATCAGACTCTGTCGATGTCAAAACCAAGGTAGTTAGAAAACGCCTCGACGACCGCCGCCGCCCAGCTGCCGCGCACGAACGCCACATGGTGACGGTAGCCGTTCTTCGCCATGTAGTTGAGCATGGCATTCGCGTCCCCGTCATCCTTGCGGAACACGAAGCCCGTACCGAAGAACTCCTTCTCGATGGGATCGTCCGTGGCCTCGCCTTCCGTGACGAACGCGCAGAGCCTTCCGTTCTCCGTCTTGAAGCTTCCGACCGTGAGCGGCATGGACTTCACCTCGCCCCCGAATATCCCGACGCCCGTTCCGGGACCGTACGCCTTGCGGAACATGAGATGCTCCCCGATGCATCCGCGGCACTTCAGCATGGACCCGGGGATTGCGGAGCAGTGGAACATGATCGCCTTGTCCTTCGCGTCGCCGTAGTTGTTATTCACGTCGAAGAGGCCTACGGGCGAATCGGACGCAAGCGCGACGGCGCGCATCATCACCGCGTTGTTCACGTCCATCTCGCAAGCGGCGGCGATGCCGGCTTCGTTGAGAACGCTCATCGCAAGGCACGGTGAAACGCCGTAGCGCTTCTCAAGCTCGTCCCAGCAGCGGATTGCGACCGCCTTCAGGGAATAGTTCCTTATAAGGTCGTCGATGGCAACGCCGAAACGCGCGATGGACTCCACCTTCTCGTCCGCAACGCCCGCAAAATCGGCATACTCGAGATAGACGGCCTTTTTCGCGGCAACCTTCTCCGCCGGTGCGTCATCCATCGCCGCAAACACCTGCGACATGTCGAATGTCTCGATGTTTATGCCGTTTTTCTGGAAGGCGATCTCGTCGAAACGGACGGTTTTGAACGCAGTCGTACGCGCACCGATAGCGCCGATGTAGATGTTGCGCATGCCGTTCACCACACGGCAGGTCGCCGCGAAGAGACGCAGGTCCTCGGCGAACTCCGGCGCATCGGGATGGACGGCGAACGATCTGGTCAGCGTAAATCTGATTCCCGCCTGACGGAGCACGTTGCACATCGCTATCTTTCCGCACACGGAATCGCGGCGATGGGAGAAATCCATCTTGCCGACCTCGTCCGGATATGCCTGCACAAGCACCGGCACCTTGACGTTGCGCAGCGCGACGACCGCACCGTTCTCGTCGCCGAAGTTGGGGAGCGAAAGAATGACGCCGTCGTACTCCCCTTCATGTCGGGACAGGAAGGACGCGAAAGCCTTGCCTTCCTCCGGCGTCTCGACCGCGTCATAGCGCGTACCCGCCCCCTCCATTATGAGAGCCTCATAGCCGTTGGCCTTCAAAACGCGCTTGAAGTCCTCTATCGCGGACGCTACAAGCTCTCCGGGAAAGAATCCCCTGTTTCCAAAATATACGGCAAACTTCATAATTTTATCTCCTCAAGTTTTTTGCCCTTCGTCTCAGGGCAGATGAAAACGGCCCACACAAGATGCGCCACAAGGCACATCCCGAAGAACGCGAAAATGACCCATGTCGTCCATGCCGCCGCCATCCACGGGAACACGAACGTGAGCGTCGCGCAGAACGCCCAATGCGTAAAGCTTCCGAAGCTCTGTCCACGCGAACGGAACTCCTGCGGGAATATCTCCGATATGAACACCCAGATGACAACCCCCTGCCCGAGCGCGAAGAACACTATGAACGGGAAGATGCAGAGCGCCGCCAAAAGGCCAAGGTTGAAGATGAATGCCGCAGCCGTTGCGAAATGGGCGATGATGCAGCCGACCGTTCCTATGATGAGAAGCTGGCGGCGTCCGAGCCGGTCTATGAGGAACAGCCCCGCAAACGTGCCGAGCCCGAGGACGATGCTGAGTGCGGCGGCGGCTCCAAGCGCTCCCTGCGCCGAGAATCCGGCCATCTCAAAAATGCGCTTTGCGAAATACATCATCGCATTGATGCCTGAAAGCTGGTTGAACATCGCGACGCAGAACGCGAGCATTATCGGTTTCATGTTCGACTTTGAGAAAAACGGACCGGCAGGAATGGCGTATTCGGCAAGCGCGCCGCACCCCGCAGACGATTTGCGCATCTCAATCCACCGCGGCGATTCGGACAGGAAAAGCGTAAGAACGGTGAACACAAGAGCCGGCAGAGCCTCCGCTCCAAGCATCCATCGCCATGTCGCATCACCAAGCCCCGCCGAACCAAGCCCCAAGTTCACGAACTGCGACACCACCATGCCAAGGACTATGTTGAACTGGAAAAGCCCGCCCAGCTGACCGCGTCGTTCCGGCGGCGCGATCTCCGCAATGTACACAGGGGCGGCGATGGAGGATACGCCGACCCCGATGCCGCCGATGAAACGCGCGAACATCAAGTCCCACGGGCATGCGGCAAGCCCGCTCCAAACAGCCGAAACGAAATAGAACACGCCCACCCAGAAAAGGGTAGGCTTGCGCCCGAGCCTATCGGTGATGCGTCCGCCGGAAAATGCACCGATGACCGTTCCCCACAGCGCACTGCTCATCACCCAGCCGTGAAGAACGGGCGAAAGCTTCCAGAGCTGCTGTATCTGCTGTTCGCCGCCGTTGATGACAGCCGTATCGTATCCGAAAAGAAAGCCACCCATCGCAGCGGTAAACGCCAGAAACGCAAGGCGTCTGGGTATGCTCACCTTTGCATTCGTCTCCATTTTTCCATGCTCCTACTTATTGCTGTTTTTGACGAATTATATCATACCCCATCATTGCGGGCATTTGTGAAAACCGCAAATCATTTTACAAAATCCGCAACATTAATGATACAATACACGATATGGCTACAATAGGCATCTTGATCGAACGGCAACGCACATACGGACGACGTCTGTGCGAGGGGATCATACGTTTTGCGCGAGAAAGGACGAATTGGACCTTGCGCATCATCGATTTCATGAATCTGCCGCAGATAGCGCACAACAAGGATATCGACGGATTTATAGCCAGGGTAATGGATGACCGCGCGGAGGAGCAGCTGCGGGCGACAGGCAAACCCGTTGTAGACGTATTCTTCGAACGTCCGCGCAGGGGATTCGCAGCCGCAGACCAGAACGCCCTTCTTGTGGGGCAGATGGCGGCCCAACACTTCATAGAGCACCGTTTCACCAACTTTGCGTTCTGCGGGTACAACGGAAGAAGCTACTCGGACAGACGGCGAGACGCATTCATCCAATGTCTCGAGCAGAATCACTTCCCATGCGCAGTATACCGCACTCCGCCAAGCGCACTGAAGGATTTCAACAATTCGGTGGTTCTGCAGGAACGCTTCGGTTTCGCATCAGACCATCGTGCGCTTGCGACATGGATATCAAAGCTTCCCAAGCCGGTTGGAGTATTCTGCTCACATGACATGCGCGCCTATCATCTTGCGGAGGCTTGCAGCGATCAAGGCATCCACATACCGGACGAAGTGGCGATCCTTGGAGCAGACGACGATGAACTTGTCTGCAACTTCTCCGATCCACCGCTCTCATCCATAGACCAGAATGCATTCGGAATCGGCTATGCCGCAGCGGAGACACTTCAGTTCATGCTGCAAAACCCGGATACCGTTCCGCCACCGGTATTGATAGACCCCATGCGCCTAATTGAGCGGGAATCCACTCACATCTATCCCGTCGACCCTCCCTGGCTTTCAGACGCCCTTATTTTCATACGGCGAAACATCTCTGGCAATCTCACCGCCTCGGATGTCTATGCGGCTGTAGGAAAGTCACATACACTGGTGGATTCCGCCTTCCGCAAGACGTTCGGGACATCCGTGCAGAAGACGATCATCAGCACGCGGCTTGAAGAGGCGAAAAGACTGATCCGCGACACATCCCTGACGTTAACGGAGATATCCGCCAAAACCGGATTTTCGACGGTACAGTACTTCTGCTCGTCATTCTCCAAGGCGTTCGGCATTTCCCCTTCCGCCTACCGGAACAAATGAGATTCCTTCAATTCTTTCATCTGCCGGGAAACAAGCAACTCAGCATTCTTATGATCAATGTATTCATCCCAAACCTCAGAACAATCGTTGCGTCACCACTTCAGCGTAATCGGACACATTACGCGGAAACCGTTGTAGTAATATGAAGCTCCCTGATTTGTGAGCGTGCGATGGGCACATCTGCAATTTGCGGAAGACCCATCACCTGATGTGCCGCCGCGCCGAACGCGAGCTGTCCCATAATCAGGACTGGACGGTCCCACCGGATCAATTGCATCCACAACAGAATGATAGTATTTTATGTAATCAAGGCAAAACTCAGCCGCATTGCCGAGCATATCGTAAAATCCCCATGCATTCGGAAGTTTTCCACCCACCGGCTGCGGAATATGCTCCTGCGACTCGGTAATCACGCCACTTACAGACGTCTGCAGCGTCTCAAGCGGAGTATTGTCAGGAGTGTACGCTATCGCATCGGCATTGGCCGCCGATGCTGTCAAGCCGTTGTAAAGCGGTGTTTCACATCCTGCACGGCAGGCAAACTCCCACTGTGCCTCCGTCGGCAGGTCGAAATCGATTCCGGTAAGTTTACGTAGCTTGCCGAGAGGAGAACCATCAGAAACCTCATGTGCCTCCACACGCGTATCCGCCGGCCATCCGTATTTGCCCCTGATGGTACCCCATGTCAAACCAAGCACCGGCCTCAACGGTTTGTTGGTAATGTTTGGATATTTTTCCGACCATTTTCCGCCGACAGCCATGAACTGCCCTTGGGTGAACTCATACACTCCCATGTAGTAATCTTCCGTGAGCGTTACAAAATGCGGCACCTCATAGTCTGAACGCACGGAATCCTGTTCACTCGATCCCATCACCCAGCGGATGCCAGAAGCCTTCACGCGCTTGAGGACAAGCCAATCCGTCTTGGCAGCATCGCCTGTGACTGGACCGCACGGAAGCATGTCCTCACTTGCGCAAAACCAATGGACACCCTCATTCTTCAAATCCACCGCCAGCCAGTCCGGAGGCGCATTCGTCGCCCACGCCGTCAGAACAGCACGTATGCCACCAGCAGGCACCACCTTGTCCGGCCAGCCCTTGCGCACATCCCAACGTATTGACCGTTCTCCCACTTCGACCATATGCCCCACATCTCCGGAAACAGATGACATGAATGCAGTAGCCCCGATGGAGCACCATACCGTTCCGCCTGCATTGGTCTGCACATCCATCGTGACAATTCCAGGCGCGCCTTCAAGACGATAAGAAACAACCATATCACCATGTCCAGACACCTGCTTCAATTCAACACTTCCTTCGGCAATCGAAGGAACGACAGCATTCAGTTTAAACACAGCCGCAACAGCAAGCAACATAAAAGCATTTCTCATGACAGCCTCCGGTTTCACCAGTTGAGATTGAGAGGATACGGACACACAACGCGCAGTCCATTGTAAGTTCCGTGTGCCGACACATTTTTGTAGGTGCGATAGCCGGATTGACACTCTCCATAATCTGACCCTGCATTACCTCCTCGCACAAGGCGATATACCTTATCTTCCGAAGGCTTCGCCGCGCCTACAGGCTCAAGGGCTTCTGTCCCAATATCGGCCTGCCAAATGTCGAGGCACAATTCCGACGCATTGCCATGCATATCGTACAGTCCCCATCTGTTCGGCGCACCTTTCGTTCCTACCGGATGGACAGAAAGGACCGAATCACCATATTTCGTAACCGCTGAAGAATTTTCATTATACCACGCAACCTCATCACACGCCTCAGCTGTCGATGCTTTTGCATTATTAAAAGCCAAAGGCTCTCCGGCACGGCACGCATACTCCCATTGCGCCTCTGTCGGCAGATCAAAAAGAATCCCTGTACGCACCC
>JAFXEA010000001.1 GCA_017521065.1 Kiritimatiellia bacterium
CCGGTCGCCCGCAGGACGGTAGCAAAGTACCGTGTCATCTTGGGCATCCCGGGAACGTCAGAGCGCCGTCACTGATTGGCGCTTGCCTTTAGCTCCTCGTTGAGCTTCTGGAGCTCGGAAACATCTTCCTCTTTTGCCGGCTCTTCGGCTTTGGGTTGCGCGTCGACTTTTGCTGGTTCTGCGGCGGCAGGAGCTTCCTCGGCCTTTGCCGGCTCTTCGGCCTTCACAGGCTCTTCAATTTTCGCCGGCTCTACAGCCGGTGCTGGCTCTTCCGCCTTTGCCTCGGGAGCGGGCTCCTGCTGGAGCGGCTCGGAGACAGGAGTAATGGTCACAGTTCCATGAGGCTTTTCATCGCGCTTGTCCAGCTCGGTCATGTCAAGCGTGAGAACCTGTGCGCCGGGTCCTTCGCGATCGCCAGGCTCAAACTTGTTCCCGCGAACAAATTCGCGCCCGAGAATGGCGTTCTTCGGGAGTCCTATGTCTCTTGGGAGATTAGACGGATTTGCGATGCCGACGGTGACGAAGACAAGGATTTCCTTCTGAACTTTCTGGCGGCTCTTCCAGCCGAAAAGCTTCTGCCCGACATAGGGAATCTTGCGGAGATAAGGAATGCCAGAGTCGACGTCTTCCTCAACAGACTTTGAAAGGCCGCCGATGACCGCCGTTGCGCCGTCTTTCATCGTGAACTCGGTCGTGAGGCGCTTCACTTCGATGATCGGGTACTGCGTGTAGGGCGTATCGGTTTCCTGGCTGGAGTTGACCTTGAGGTAGCCGGTGCAGTCACTGATCGTCGGGACAATCTCTACGGAAATAAGTCCGTCAGGTGAAATGCGAGGAGTAACTGAAAGCTCGATGCCCCAGCTGAAGAACGCCTCCTTTGCGAACATGAACTTGTCTTCGCCAGGGATTGTGTCGAGCTTTGTTGAGATAGAGAGGTTCTGCGAGTTCTGGCCAGTGTAGTTCGAGTCGATTGTGACATTAGGATACTTTGTCGTCATGTCGACCTTCGCTTCCTTGCCGTTCGAGACGATGATCTTCGGATTGGAGAACACCTTCGCGTCCGACAGCTGCTCGAACGCGCTCATCGCAAGTCGGAAGTCATCTACCGAGAGCTGTCCAGAGAATCCGCGCGCATTGTGCCACGCCATGCTTTCTGCGGCTCTTCCTGCTCCAGTCGCGGCACCAATTGTTGTCGGAACGAGACCAGTATAAGTCTTCGATTCGCTAATTGAGGTCGATGAGCTTGAGGTTGTTTTGCCTTCGCCGTCAGTGTTGGATGACGATGTTGGGCTTCGTGACGACGTTGATGATGAAAGTACCGTGCCGTGGTTTCCGATACGCCCATTGTTGTATTCCCAGCCGCCGGAGATATTTCTTACGGAAGCTCCCCAGCTTTCAAGCGAGTCCCACTGCATGCCGAGCTTGTGCATCGCTTCTGTGGAGAGCTCAATAAAGCGTGCCTCGATATAAATCTGAGCAACGGCTTCGTCAACTGCCGCTATGATCGCCTCGCAGTCGGCAAGTATCTTGTCTGACGTTGTGACGACGACAATGTTTGCGCCTGGGAAGCTTGATGCTATCTGCGTCTTGATTTTTCCGTTCTGGTCTTTGGGCGCGTATGTCGCGTTAAAGAGGTCGGCAAGCTCCTTTGCCGACGCGTGGTTAAGCTTAAATGTACGCGTTGATACTGGAATCAGCTGCAGGTCCTCGACGACTCTATATATATTGTCTCTTATCTCGACTCGGAAGCCGCGTGAGCCGAGAATCGCAGTCATGCCCTGAAGCCACGGAACATGCTTTAGAGATACGGAGACACGCCTTTGGAGATTTGTAGAGTCGTCCGAGATAATATTTGCGCCGGTAGTCTTCCTGAATTGACGAAGAATGTCGGCAAGCGTTGCATCGTCGCAGTCAATGTCGACGAGCGACATTGTGCCTACGTTTATGTCGCCTTTGATTTGCGGTTTCTTTGCGGCTAAGGCAGAGTCGTCCTCTTCAAGGTCGATTTCGTCAGTGCCTTCGTCTTGGAGCGTCGTGGCAGCAGCTTCCTCTGGGGCTGGCGTGGCTTTTTCTTCGACGGTGGCGGCTGGTTCCTGTGCAATTGCCGCAGTTGCTAGCATAGCGAGTATTGTCGCTGGGAAGCTCTTCATTTCTTGTTCTCCTTCTTGTTGAAGATTTCTTTCAACTTGTTTTCGTCTACTTTGTCGTCTTCGATTGCCTTGGCGCGGACGCGCACAAGCTTAATTGTATCCCTGTTCGTAAGTCCTTTTACGCGCCAAGTGAAGCGATGGCCTTCGTGGTTGGCGGAGATGAGGTCGCCGTCGCCATAGGCGAGGCCATTTATCATTATGCACTGGCGCCTTTTGCCGTCCGGTCCCGTTATGACAGTGATTCCGCCTGTCTTAAGTGTCTTGCGAGCGGCGCTCCAATGGCGGTCAGAGATTGTCTGTGACGAGCGGGCGACGGCTCCAGCGGTTGCCGTCTCTTCGTCTGCCGGTGTCGCAGCTACAGTAACATCAACTGTTGGTTCTGCTGATATGACTTCAAGTTCCCCGACAAAACCAATTGGCCAGAATGGGTTTCTGACGGCTATGGCCGCCGCTGCTATTAGCAATGCTGAGCTCATTTGCGAGTCAGACCTCCTTTCGCGGGCCATTCAAGAACAATTGACACGGCCTGAGCCATTGGTTCTTGCTGCGCTGTAAGTTCAAGTTGCCGAAGGGAGACGAGTGGAAATTCTTTTTCGACTCTCAATAGGAACGAGACGGCCTGTTGATAGCTGCCTGTTGCAGTTAGTCGAATTGCGGCACGCGTGTAAAGCTGGCGCGGCATTGGTGCGGGTAGCGGAAGCGCGCGGAATGGTTCGTCTGAATACGTTACATTCTTTAGCCCTGCGCCAAGTGCAAGAGGATCGAGGATTGACTTTGCCCTCATTGAGTAAGATTCAAGAAGGGGTATGAGCATCGCTTCGCGATATGGCTTGAGCGCCGCTTCAAC
>JAFXEA010000370.1 GCA_017521065.1 Kiritimatiellia bacterium
CGCAACACGTTCGTCGGTGCCATAATCCTCCACCGCCCAATCCAGAACCCATTCCGCAACATTGCCGAGCATATCATAGAGACCGAAAGCATTGGGTAGTTTAAGACCTACCGGATGGGTCGTTTGGCCGGCATTGTCCGCAGTCCAGGCAAGATTGGTCAAAGTGAGGTGATGATACTCGTTGTTGGGCAGAGTCGTTCCATCGTAAAATGCCGTTGCGCACCCGGCGCGGCAGGCATATTCCCATTCCGCATCGGAGGGAAGATCGAACCCCTCGAGATTGGTGTACGTAGCCAATACTCCTAAAACGCTGTCTGAAGCCACCGCATGCCCAGAGCTTGGCCAATCGTATCCGCTTTCCCTCGAACCGCGAAGTCCGTTATAGGAAATCTCATCCACCGGACGATCTTTCCCCGCAAACTGGCACGACGGCGCCACTCCCTTAAACCAGGCATACTGGGCCTGCGTAACCGGATACACGGCCATGAAATAATCATTGGTGAGCGTCACATACCGTTGCGTCTCCCATTTTGAGGCATAGGCAAACTCGGTCGAAACGCCGCCCATCATCCAACGAACGCCTTGGGCGGGAATCTTGCGCATAACAAGACGGTCGGTCTTGTAGAGACTGTTTGTGACTTCAAGCGGCAAAAGGCTTTCGCTCTGGTAGAACGAAACCGTCTCGCGATTTGCCGTGCGCGGAGCGGTAAGATCGACAACCATGTAATCCGGAGCGGCATCCATCGCCCAGGCGGTAAGACGGACCGAAAAGCCGCCAGCCTCCACCTGTTGGTTTGGCCACGCTTTGAGCGGAGACCATTTGAACTGGCAGGATGTGTTGCGGACTATCCGGTTTACGTCGCCATAGACGTTCTGCGAGCCGGCACGCCCGATCGATACCCCGTTGGTCAGAAATTCCGCAGTGACTATCGCCGGACCGCCGACGAGCGTGTACGAGACCTTCACCATCCTCGACACGGCATCTTGGGTGACGACAACGCTGTCTTCGGAAATCGACGGAGCCGCATTGAGCGTGAAAGCGGCAAAGGATGCTGCCATGACGGCGGCAAACACATTGATGGGTTTCATTATTGTTTTCCTTTCTGTAGAAACGTTAGCGAACGATAAAGAAAAGACCCGGCGGAATGCTGCGGAACTGGCACTCGAGCGCAATCGGTCCGACCGCGGAAAAGCATCGGCTGTCAAGAACCGAATCCTTCGCCATCGCGCAATCCCTGCGGTCGAAGACCAGAGATGCGAACTCCAGCTCCATTGCCGCACCGGAAACCGCAGGAGCGGGATTCACGTACTTGGTCGTATCCCAAAAACCGTTGTTTTGGGTGTTGTCAAAGGCCGAAAGACCTGCAGACGCCAGCAGGGCCACAGAAATCGGCAGTGATTTGAAAAGCTTCATCATATGCTCCTTTGCCACCTTGAATTGAATTGCACCAATTATACCATATAGCATGCGCAAACGCACTGACTCTCCTTGCTAACATTGTGAGCAGAATGTATGCAGACAAACATCCGTCGCGATGCTCACGGAAATGTCCCGCCGCGCACATACGACGACCGGAGAATGCGACCAGCGGGAATTGGAATGCCTTTTTCTAGATAGTCGAGGATGGTTCTGGCAGCGACGACGCCGCTCTTGTGGAAATCGCGTTCAAGGCAGGCCACGGGGCATGTGAACTGCGGACGCATGCCGGCATTCGATCTGGTGAGAAGCCTGACATCCGCCGGAACTTTTACACCATTCGCCAACAGTGATATGACTGCCCCCAAAAAGCAATGATCGTCGGTAAAATAAAGAACATCCGGCAGCCAAGCCTTTCCCTTTTTGGTGAAGTTCCTTTCGAAAAGTGCATATGCTTCCGACCACAGTTCTTCTTTTCGGCCACGCCCGCGCATCTGGGGCACTTGTATTTTCCTGACTTTCACACCGCTTCCGCAAAATGCCGCCATAACGTCAATTCCGTCCTTCTCCCATTTCTGGACTATGCCTATTGTACGGACTCGAGTCCTGCGGCAATCGGAGACAACACTTTCGATCACATCGCTTTCATCGAAATCAACGCCCCCGATGCAATTCTCGGCGTCTGCACGCGGTCCATTGGCCACGACAAACGGTATCCCGCACGACCGCAACATCTGCACGATACCGGCCGCAGTTGGAGTTCCCCCCTCCAGCACCACAAGGGAATAAGCCATCTTCAGGTCGACCTCAAGCTGACGCAAGTCAAATGGATTCGGATCGTTTTTGACATACGCCCCGTTCTTCCTGAACACCGACGTAGTCACTACCAAATATCCGGCCTCGTTTAGGCAACGTTTGATGTTTTCCATGAAGAGATTTGTTGACTGCACCTGCGCGCCTCCCGGCAAGATCATCAGTATGCGACCTTTGGTGAGCGGCGTATGGAGCGCATTCACCACAGCACCGCACTTCTCGCGCACTGCAATCAATCCCTCTTTGGCCAATATCTGAAACGCCTCCAACGGAGCC
>JAFXEA010000371.1 GCA_017521065.1 Kiritimatiellia bacterium
CGCGCATTCTGCCGCGGAGCCAGACTGCTCCTACTGCCCTTGCTCCTGGCGGTGGCGCATTATGGCCTCGTGCTGGCGGCAGTATATGGATCCGGCTGCTGCGCGGCGGCGGCAGCGTCCGCCGGACAACGTGGTTGCCGCGCACTGCGGGCGCTGCTGCGCGGACGCCTTCTTCTTCGTCGGCACTGCGTTCGTCGCCGCAAAAGCGCTCTCCGGCACCGCGTTCGTCGCCGCGGCAGACTTTTGCCCTGCCGCATGGCAAACCGCCGCGGCAAGCAGCAACACGGCAACGACAATGACCTTCTTCATTCTGCACCTCCCTTCGCCTTCGTCGCGACCGCCACGCCGACAAGGATGACGCACCCCCCGGCAGCCTCGAGCCACGTCACCTGCTCGCCGAGAAACACCGTCGCGAACGCCACTCCGACCAGCGGAGTGAGATAAAGCGCCACCGTGGTCTTGACCACCCCGAGACTGCCACACGCCGCGCTCCAGAGAACAAAACTCGCAGCGGAGGCGAGAACGCCGAGAAAAACGATGTTCATCCAGTTGACAGGGTCGAGGAACCGGTCCAGGTTGGCCTGCGCGTCGAGGATGACCGCGAACGAGCCGTCGAGCGCGCAGGTGCCGGACTCCGTCATTCCCCACAGAGCGAACGGCGCCATCATCACCAGCGACCACCCGAAGGCGCGGCGAACGGCGACGACTGGCGTAATTCCGCGCCGGTTCGCCATGTCGAGAAGCACCGAGTACAGTCCCCAGCAGACCATCGCAGCAAGCGCCATCAGATCTCCGAGCGGCCTCAGCTCAAACACGGCAACGTCGTTGAGGCTCACGAGCGCCACGCCGACGACGGCGACCAGCGAGCCGGCGACGAGACGCGGAGATAGCGAGCGGTCGTCGGACAGCATCCGCGCCATAACCGCGGTGACGACCGGGCCGAATGATACGAGGATGGCGACGTTGCTCGCGTTCGTGTAGTAGATGGCGCAGTTTTCGAGGAACTGGTAGGCGACAATCCCAGTGAGTCCCATCGCCGCGAACAGCCATCCGTCGCCGCGGCGTTCGGGCTCCCTGTGTCCGCAGAACCGCCCGAACGCAATCCTGAGCGCGGCGTATGCGAGCGAGAACCTGAGCAGGAGGATTTCAAGCGCGGAGAAGTCCGCGAGCAGCGCCCGCGTCGACGCGAACGTCATTCCCCAGACAAGGATCACCACGCCAACCGCTGTCCATCCGCCTGCCATCGCCACCGCCGTCATCCGCAGAGAGCGCAAACCGTGCGGATCGCGAGGATTCGCGTCCGCATCGAGCCGGCATCTGCCACCCCTGAAATGGTTGTTCCGTTCATTGCACTTGCTCCAGACAACGATGCGTATTATACCAAAACCGCCGCGCAACCTGCCGCGGTCATCGCCGCGATTTTCCATACACCGAGAAATGAGTCTATAGCCCGGCGCGACCTATGCACAGCCAACGATCTTTATGTTATAATATTCGCACACCAAGGAAAACCAACAATGAACGACTACCTTTTTCTTACACTCGCAGAAAAGCTACTTGAACTTTATAAGACCAAGAGTATTTCCATTGACCCCGACATCCGTTACTCAGATGAGTTTCGTTCTCTTATTGGTGAAATTCAAGATGCCATTTCATGCGTGGACTAGGACGTCAATCATTCCTCATTTGTTGAAATGAGAGCATCTCCACAGTTACTACCGCGTGGTCTCAGGAAACAGCATTTCAAGTATAGACATGACATCATGCCTGTGTTTTGGGGAAAGCATTCCAAACACTCGAAACAGCTCCAAGGCCAGAGCGGCCTCCTCTCGGCCTATCCGCCACTCGGCACACTCCTTCGCATCCATTGTCCGTCCTATCGCCTGTCTGCTGAAATTCATTGCCGTTATAGGCAAGCACACATACAGCATTGCCTGAGTTCCAACTGCGCGCTGCTTCTCTCGAATCATGATCTCCGCAAAAATCTCGTACTGCCCGAACCTGTGAACAAACAGCGGATATGAAACGTTCATTTCATAAAACGCCAAGCCATTAATTGTCACCTCTTTGGGATTAGTTCGGCTTATGGACGATGTCTCTTCAAATGTATTCTTGTCCGGTACGGCGCGGATATCCGCAATGCAGCGCGCAATATCTGCATCTTTGATAAGCCCATGACGATGTGCGTAGAAGACAATTTCGCTCAATTCATATGCATATTTTTTCTCCCCCTTGTAGTTGATGAAGGTTAGGCCCTTTAAACTGGTCTTTTCTGCGTTCTCAGGACTGACGAGGAGGTCGTACCCGATCTGCCATTCCACATAGCACGATTGCGTCAGTTTAACCCTTCTCGGTGCAATCGGTTCGCCGTACTCCGAAAAGAAGCTCCGTCTCTTGACACGAATCTTACCCGTCGGCTTCGTGAGAGGAAGATTGACGAACAGTCCGCCTTTCGCATTCACTACCTTTGCTTCATCAGTTTGCATTGTTTGTTTCCTTTCCTTGTAATGCCTTTGCGATGTACTGTTTAACCCTTGCCACAGTGCAAGCATCTGGCTCCTGCTTGCTACCGAAAATTTCAGGATGTCCGTGCATTGAGACCCTCGTCACATCATTTGATATTGACGCGAACTCTGCCCGAACAAAAGGGACATTGAAATTGCCAAGATAATATGGCACTTCTGCATATCGCTTGAAACAATCAACATAACAGTAGTAAGCAAGTTTTTCCGGATTGACATCAATCGCATTTGCTATTCGCTCCTGCAAGAATGTCCGACTGCGCCGCAAAGCGTTGATGTCGCGCATAGTATAGAACAAGATTTCAGGTGTGTATCTTTGTTTGCCAGGGTATTTGTCTATCTCATCTGTGACATAGTCAAATCCGGAAAGAGAAAATGACTTGCCTTCAACAGTTCGAAACCATGTTCTAAAGACATCAGCATAACTAAGTCCGTTGCCATCTTTCCTCCTGTACATAGCGACAACAACCGGAAATCCAGCAAGCTTTGAAGTTCCAGCAAACTCCTGACTGGAAAAGACCACATGCTCTACAAGTTCATAATTCCTGAAGAACTTCTGTGTTGCAGAGAAGTTTGCCTTTTTAATCATGTACGATAGAGGATGAAGCACTAAAACATACTCTGCTTTCAGTTTATCATAAGCCAATAAGGATGACATGCCAATATCTCTGGTTCTCAAATCCGAATCAATTGGAATCGAATTGTTCTTTATGGTCTGGTTAATCTGCGAAGTGACATCGTTATATGGAGGATTGCCGACAATTACAAGCTTGTCACAAGCACCAATCCCAAATTTCTCCCGCGAAACATCGACAAGCGCATTACATTCGCAAAACCTGACATTCGGAAACGCCGCTTTTGCCTTTTTAACCGCATCATGATCTATGTCATTGCCAACATATCGGCAGCCATGCAGTCCTTCCACTTCAGACAACTCAAAGAACGCTCCGTATCCACATGAAAGATCGGCTATCGTCCAACCATCTCCAATGCCATGCTCAAGCAACCACTCCGAAGCTATTCGAACGTATTTTGCTGGAGTATAGAAGCTGCCAAGATTGACTCGTCCAACAACTCCTAGATGTCTTGACACATTTACATCCACGTTATCACCACCCATTTGCCCTCCAATAGATGGAGACAACGGAAGCAAGGACGTCGCGATTATCGCAACGGCCATAACTGCTACGTTTCCTTGCCTGCTGTGGAACTTTGTCCCCATTGCCAATAGCGCTTATCGCCGCAAGGGGATTCTTGTGCATAAAAAGAGCGCATTTCCTCTCATGCACTCAGCCAAGCCCGACCAAAGGCCTTTCCAGAATACATGAAGGGAAAATGCGCCCAGCTGGGCGCATCTCCACATACAGGTCGTTCTGGAATAAAATATTGGTCGTATTTTGGCTGAACGACGTGTAGCGTTGATGCTACATTGATGAAC
>JAFXEA010000372.1 GCA_017521065.1 Kiritimatiellia bacterium
CGTTTGACCCCGCCGTCTATCCAGGTCGTGTACTCTTATCCTGGAGCTAGCGCACAAGAGGTGCTCAACACCGTGGCCATGCCGATTGAGGACAAGGTCAACGGCGTGGATGACATGTTATATATGGTCGGCAGCTGCTCCGACGACGGAAACTACAACCTCACGCTTTCCTTCGAAGTGGAGTCTGACCGTGATATGGACATGGTCAAGGTCCAGAACCGTGTCTCGCAGGCGGAGGCGAAGCTTCCCATGGAAGTGCAGCAGCTCGGCGGCACGATCCGCGCCCAGTCCGAGGACATGCTCGGCTTCATGGCTCTCAGGTCCAAGGGCGGCAAGATGTCCCGCCTTCAGATATCCGACTACATCTACGGACACATCCAGCCTGTCCTTCTGCGAATCCCGGGCGTGGGTGACGCAACAGTGTACGGACCGCGTCTTGCGATGCGCATCTGGCTCGACCCGGACCGCATGGCGGCGCAGGGGCTGAACACGGAAGAGGTTATCGCCGCCGTCACGAAGCAGAACGTGCAGGCCTCCATCGGTTCCGTCGGAGCCTCCCCGATTCCCCGACATGGTGCGCACGTATATACGCTCACGGCGAAGGGACGTCTCATGCGTCCTGAAGAATTCAACGAAATCATCATTCGCCGCGACGACAAGGGTGGTCTGGTTCGTCTGAAGGACATCGCCCGCACGGAGATCGGCGAGGAGAACTACATGTTCTCCGGTCAGCTCAACGGTGAAAACGCGGTGATGATCGCTCTTCAGCAGAAGCCCGGCGCGAACGCCATCGAGACGATGGATCAGATATATGCCGCCTTCCGTGAGATGGAGAAGAATTTCCCCGACAGCCTTGAATGGTACACGCCGTACGACGCGACAGAATATGTGCGCGTCTGCATCGAGGAAATCGTCCTTACGCTCATAATCACATTCGCGCTCGTGGTGTTCGTGTGCTACCTGTTCCTGCAGGACTGGCGCGCAACGCTCATCCCGTGCCTTACGATTCCCGTATCCGTAACGGCAACGTTCATTCTCATGGCGATGCTCGGGTATTCGATCAACATCCTGACCCTGTTCGGTCTGGTGCTTTCCATCGGCGTGGTGGTGGACGACTGCATCGTTGTGGTGGAGCGTGTGCAGTTCCTCATCGAAACGCGCGGACTAAACGCCAAGGAGGCTGCGATCCAGGCGATGAAGGATGTGACAGGCGCCGTCATCGCGACGACGCTAGTTCTTTTGGGCATCTTCGTGCCGGTGGGCTTCATGAGCGGCATCACCGGTCGCATTTACCAGCAGTTCTCCGTGACACTCTCGGCGGCAGTCTGCTTCTCCACAGTATGCGCCCTTACGCTCGCTCCGGCGCTCTGTTCGATTCTTCTCCACGAGGCGCGTCCGTACAAGCGCGGACCGTTCGCATGGTTCAACAAGGCGCTTGAATCGTTCAAGGGATTTTTCGTTGCTATCGCCAAGTGGCTCGCAAGCCGGATCTTCCTTACCCTCATTCTGCTGATCCTTTCGATCCTGCTCACGATTCAGGTGTTCTCCAAGACCGAGACGTCCTTCCTTCCTGATGAAGACCAGAGTGTGGTGTTCTGCTCGATGGAGATGCCGGAAGGCACTGCACGTGACCGCAGCCGTGAAGTTGCCCTCCGTGCCGTCGAACTTCTCCGTACGATTCCTGAGGTGTCGTCGGTGATCTCCATCACGGGCTGGGGCATGATCGGCGGCCGCGGCGAGAACCAGACAACCCTTGTCGTAGACCTCAAGCGTTGGAATGAGCGTCCCGATCCGGATCAGCACGCATCAAAGATGCTTCGCAAGATCCAGGGTATGCTGATGAGCATCCCTGAGCCGAAGTGGCAGGTGTTCACTCCGCCTGCGATTCCAGGTCTTGGCAACGCGAACGGAATCTCCGTCCATATCCAGGACAAGAAGGGGACAGACCCCATAAAGCTTGACGAGCTCAAGAAGGTGCTTCTCGCGAAACTCAACACGAATCCGAACATCCTGGCGGCGTTCGCTGGCTACAATGCCGAGACGCCGAAGCTTCGCTTCAATCTTGACCGTACAAAGACTGAGATGTTCCATGTGCCTGTTGCGACTGTGTACAGCACTCTCCAGAACTACCTTGGTTCCCGCTACGTGAATGACGTGAACCTCGGAACTCAGGTCAATCGCGTTACTGTTGCGGCAGAGGCGAAAGGTCGCACCAAGCCTGAGGACGTGGAGCGTCTGTACGTGCGTTCCGACACCGGTGCTATGGTTCCGATTGGTTCGCTCGGCACCATTTCCCGTGAACTTGGTCCGCGTACCGTATATACTCGCGACAAGTACCTTACAGCAGGCCTCAACATCCTTCCTGCCCCGGGTGTTGCGTCCGGTACGGTCATGAACGAAGTCCGTGAGCTTCTTGATGCGGAGCTTCCTGAAGGTTACGGATATTCATGGGCGGCTCTCTCCTTCCAGGAGGCGCGGAATGCCGGTGCGGCCGGACCTCTCATCGTCCTCGCCATTCTCTTTGGCTATCTGTTCCTCGTCGCGCAGTATGAATCATGGACGATTCCTATGCCGGTTATGCTTTCCATCTTCATCGCCGTGCTCGGTGCGCTGCTCGGACTCAAGTACTGGGGTATATTCGCGACTGGTGCTCCGTATCCGCTTTCGATATACGCACAGCTCGGTCTTGTGCTGCTTGTCGGGCTTGCCTCCAAGAACGCGATTCTCATCGTAGAGTTCGCGAAGGAGAAGCGAGAAGAGGAAGGGTATTCAATTGTTGAGGCGGCAGGTTCGGCTGCCGGTGAACGTCTGCGTCCGCTTCTCATGACGGCGCTTACCACGCTCCTCGGCACTTTGCCCATGATGATCGCCACCGGCGCCGGCGCGGCAAGCCGCAACCATCTCGGCACAACTGAATTTTTTGGGATGCTTGCGTCGGTCGTTTTTGGTATATTGCTTGTTCCCGGCCTATACTCGCTTTTCCAGACATGGCGCGAGAACGTTAAGCGACTTTTCGGTTATCTTTCGGCTAAGGCCGCCCATAAACGCAAACTCAAGGATCATAAGTAAGATGAAAAAGTTGAATGGCATATTTTTGGTCGCAGGCGCAGTCTGCATCGTTTCCGGATGCGGCATCCTTGCGGTAGGTCCCGATTTCGAATCCCCCGAGGTGACGGTTGATGAAGCCGCGCTGAAGGCTCCAGGCGCAGGTTGGCCGATGACGACCAACCTTACTGAGACTGGTGAGTTCAAGCCAGCGACGGCGGCTGAGGATCCCCGCACGGAACTCAAGGCTGAGGAGATCCGCACCTGGTGGCGGCAGTTCAACGACGAGTTGCTTTCAAGCCTTGTCGAGAATGCAGTGTCCAACAACCGCACGTTCCTGATGGCGCAGCAGCGTCTTGAGCAGGCCCGTTGGCGCTATTCTGGCTCCTGGTCAGATGTCATGCCCCATATCACCGGCGTGGGATCGGCATCCCGTGCACACGTGAGCGAGAATGGCTCCGCTGGAGCCAACGCCTATACGCGCCGCGATACTTTCAGGACAGGCTTCGATGCGACCTGGGA
>JAFXEA010000373.1 GCA_017521065.1 Kiritimatiellia bacterium
ACCTTGGCGATGCGGCCGACGGCCTCTTCCACGTTCTCGCGGGAGTTGAAGGCGGAGATGCGGATGTAGCCCTGACCGCCCTTGCCGAAGCCTGCGCCAGGCGTGGTCACGACATTCGCTTCGTTGAGAAGCTTGTCGAAGAAGTCCCAGCTGTCGCCCTTGACGTTCACCCAGAGATAGGGCGAGTCGGTGCCGCCGATCACGTCGTATCCGAGCTTGAGAAGCGCATCCTTCATGATCTTGGCGTTCTCGAGGTAGAAGTCGATGATCGTCTTCGTCTGCGCCTGTCCCTCGGGCGAGTGGACCGCTTCGGCGCCGCGCTGCGTGATGTAGCTGCAGCCGTTGAACTTGGTCGTCTGGCGGCGCGTCCAGAAGGGGCGCATCTCGACGGCCTTGCCGTCTGCGGTGTAAGCCATGAGTTCTTTGGGGACGACCGTGTAGCCGCAGCGGACACCGGTGAATCCAGCGGTCTTCGAATAGCTGCGGAACTCGATTGCGCAGTCGCGCGCGCCTTCGCACTCGTAGATCGAGTGAGGGATTCCGGGGGTGCGGATGAACGCCTCGTATGCGGCGTCGAAAAGGATGAGCGCCTTCTCTGCCTTTGCCCAGTCGACCCATTCCTGAAGCTGTGCCTTGGTCGCAGTTGCGCCGGTGGGGTTGTTCGGGAAGCAGAGGTAGACGACATCGGCCTTGAGTCCGTTCGGGGAGGGGACGAATCCGTTCGCCGCGTTGCCCTCAAGGTAGATGAGGCCGTCATAGCGACCGTCAAAGTTAGCGCCTGTACGGCCGGCCATCACGTTGGTATCGACATACACGGGATAGACCGGGTCGGGAACCGCGATCTTCACGTCCTGCCCGAAAAGCTCCTGGATGTTTCCGCAGTCGCACTTGGCTCCGTCGGAAACGAATATCTCGTCCGCTGCAACGTTGATGCCGCGATCCTGGAAGTCGGTCTTGGCGATCGCCTCGCGGAGGAAGCCATAGCCCTGCTCGGGACCGTAGCCGTAGAATGTCTCGCGCTTCGCGACGTCGTCGACGGCCTTGTGCATCGCCTCGATGACTGCGGGAGGAAGGGGTTCCGTGACATCTCCGATACCGAGACGTATGATCTTTGCGGAGGGATTCTTCTCCGAGAATGCCTTCACCCGATGTGCGATTTCGGTGAAGAGATAGCTGGACTGTATCTTGAGGTAGTTTTCGTTAACGCGAACCATGATGTTTTTCCTTTGAAATGAATGGCGCGATTATACCATATTTGGTAAAATGTCTGCCGATTTTCATTTGGAATAATTACCATGGCAGAACCTACAAAAGAGAAACTCCTTGAAACGGAGGAGGTTAGGGCGCGCATCGAAGCGCTGAAGCAGTCCGTCGCAGAGATGGCCGAGTATGTCGGGATTGATGATCGGCGCAAGAGGCTTGCGGAACTTGAAGAGCAGCAGGCGAGCGCGGATTTCTGGAACAACCAGACAAAGGCGAAGGAGGTCATTGCCGCCACCAACGCCGAGCGCGCCTACACGATTCCGTTCGATTCGCTTGTGAAGACGGTTGAGGACGCTGGTGTGATGCTTGAGCTCGCCGAGATGGAGAGCGACCAGACGAGCCAGCAGAACGCTCTCAAGGATACGCTTGCGGAATGTGCAAAGGCTGACGGATTCTTCGCCAAGATCCGTATGCAGTCGCTGCTTGGCGGCAAGTTCGACGCCTGCAACGTGTTCGTGAAGCTCCATGCCGGTCAGGGTGGCACCGAGGCCTGCGATTGGGTGGCGATGCTCTATCGCATGTATCAGCGCTACGCCGAGAACCAGGGCTGGAAAATCGAAGAGTACGACAGCCAGCCGGGTGAAGAGGCCGGATTGAAGGACGTGTACTTCCGCGTTGAGGGGCCGTATGCGTTCGGCATGCTGAAGGCAGAGCGCGGCATCCACCGTCTCGTGCGCATTTCGCCGTTCGATGCGAACAAGCGCCGCCAGACTTCCTTCGCTTCGATGGAAACCGTTGCCGAGATCAACGAGGAGATCGACGTCGAGATCAAGGACGAAGATCTCCGCATCGACACCTACTGCTCCGGCGGTGCGGGCGGTCAGCACGTCAATAAGACCGATTCCGCGGTGCGTCTTACGCATCTTCCCACCGGAATCGTGGTGGCCTGCCAGAAGGAACGTTCGCAGCACATGAACAAGGAAAAGGCCATGAACATGCTGCGCGCCCAGCTGTACGAGTACTATGAAGACCAGAAGAAGGCAGAGATGGACCGCTTCTACGGGGCGAAGTCCGAAAACGGCTGGGGTAGTCAGATACGCTCCTATGTGTTCTGTCCGTACACGATGGTGAAGGATCTGCGCACCGAATGCGAGACGAGCGACGTGAACGGCGTCATGGACGGAAACATCCAGCCGTTCGTCGAGGCGTGGCTTCAGATGAAAGCCAAGGAATCCACCACCTGAGCGGATCGATGAACCTGCTTGCCATAGACCGTTCCACAGATTCGCAGTCCGTTGCCTTGGCGACGGACGGCGGCGTTTTCGAGAAGGTTTTCGAAGGGGCAGACGCCCGCAGCGCGGATTGGCCTGTCAAGATGCGCGATTTCCTCGCGGAGCAGGGCCTTGGGTACTCTGACCTTGACCGCATTGTGGTAGGGACAGGCCCCGGTTCCTTTGCGGGGATTCGAGGCGCACTTGCATTTGCGCAGGGGCTTGCTCTTGGAATAAGGGCGAAGCGTACGGAGCTTGCACAGGAATCAATCGTGTATGGTCTGCCGAGCGCGGCGGCACTTGCCGGCGGCACGGGGCTTACGGCTGTCGTCGGCGATGCGCGTCGCGGACTTTTCTGGGTGGTGGTGTGCGAAGGCGCAAAGATGGTTTCAGAGTTCCGTCTTGTGCAGAAAGATGGTCTTGCCGCCGCAGTTTCTGAAGTGGCGACGGTTCTCACGTCCGACGGATCACGAATCGGCGATACGCTCAAGGAAATCTTTGGCGAACGCTATGCCGGAAGCCATCCTCCGTCCGCAGGTGAACTTGCCCGCATCGCACTCGCGCATCCTGAAGTCCTCGTGCGAGAACCCCTGCCTGTATATCTCTCCCCCGCAGTCCGCACCTGATCTGCCGACTGTAAGAACAATAACCCTAATAGCAAGGAGCCGATATCTGCCATGAATAGACGCTCATTTATCGGAAGTTCACTTTCGTTTGCAGGACTTGCGGTTTGCCGCCCTGGAATCGTGTTTGCAGCAGAGCACGGGAAATATCTTTCGGGCAAGCCTAATCTTGTTTTCGGTGTGGCGTCTGACATCCATGTAAGGCCTCTGTACGGACGCAAGGGAGAGTATTTCACTGAGTTCTGGCGCAAGGCGCTGGAGCTTTTCCGTGATCAGGGAGCCGATGCGGTGGTTGCGGCAGGCGACTTGTGCAATTTTGGCGTTACCGATGAGATGCAGGCTTTCGCCGATACGTGGTTCGACGTGTTTCCGGACGACAAGGCTCCTGACGGACGCAAGGTCGAGCGCATCTTTGTGTACGGCAACCACGATGTTTCCCTGCCGATGGCACGTCGCGCCTGCAACAACGACAAGAACGAGATGAAGAAGCGCGCAATTGCGCTTGACCGTGCGGGATGCTGGAAACGCATCTTCAAAGAGGAGTTTTCGGACGTTTACCGCAAGACGGTCAAGGGATACGATTTCATCGGTGCGCATTGGGAAGGCGGGCTTAAGGGATTCGGCGATTCTTTCTGTAAAGGGCTGGAGGCCTTTTACGACAAGATCGGTCCTTCGCTCGACAAGACAAAGCCGTTCTTCCATGTGCAGCATCCGCATCCCAAGGGAACCTGCCACGGCGAAACTGTATGGGGACAGGATGACGGAATCTCCACGAAAATCCTTTCCCGCCATCCGAACGCGGTATCGTTCTCCGGACACTCCCACAATTCGCTTCTTGATGAACGCGCAATCTGGCAGGGGGCGTTTACGTCCGTCGGTACTGCCACTGCGAGCCATATCGGATTGAGCAGCCTCAAGTCTGGCGTGGAGAGCGGGTTTGAGAATTACAGGACCTACGGCAAGACCGCAAAGGCAAAGGAGAAGGCCGACAGGTCGAAGGTTATGCCTATGATGGACAGGACTCTGGGACGTCAGGCTCAGGTCGTGAGGGTGTACGACGACAGAATCATATTTTCGCGCTATGACCTTTATGACCAGAAGCCTTTGGCCGAGGATCTCGTCATGCCTTTGGATACGGCGAAAGCCAAGCCGTTCGCGTTCGCACCCCGGTACGAGGTGGCAAAGCAGCCACAGTTCCCGGAAGGAGCCAAGGTCACGGTCTCGTTCTGTGAGGCGAACCGCCGTGGAGACGCGAAAAAGGCGAAGAAGACGAAGGCGGCTTTGATTTCAGTCCCGGCGGCGAATGCCGAGCCTTCGGCACGCGGAGTTTACTACAAGGTTGTAGCCGAGTGTGGTGCAAAGAAACTTACTGTTTCCGTCATCCACGATTCGTACCGTTTCCGTGCCGGTGACAGCCGCAGTGAACGTCCGTTGAAATGCAGGATTGCGCTCGACCGTCTGCCCAAGGGGGATGTGACGTTCAAGGTTACGGCGTTCTCCTGGTGGGACAAGCCAAGCCGCACCCTCGAGGCCATCTGCAAAATTTGAAGAGACACTTGCAAAACCTGGGAGGGGCAACGTCCTCGTTGCCCGTACGACGGCGAATCGTGGGCAGCGAGGACGCTGCCCCTCCCGAATTTGCAGGGTTTTGCAAGTGCCTCTGAAAAGTGTGGTATAATTGCACCAGTAAGGCAACTGGTGCGCCGACATGGCAGCAAGGTGGCGGTGTATCCGGATGCAGTGGAAGACCCATGGCAATGTTTCATTGCGGAAAGGATACGGGAGAATGAGCAGAATCAAGATGGCGACATTCGCATTGGCGTCTGTGGTGGCATCTTCAGTCCTGTACGGCGCAAAAACCGTATATGTGAATAATGCTGTTGGCGTTGGGGACGACTCATATGACGGATTGTCCGCGAGATACGATGGTGTGCATGGTCCGAAGTTCAGGATTCAGGCGGCGATAGAGGTGGCAGAGCCTGGCGACACCGTTATGGTTGCGCCTGGGCCGTATGGTGACGATCAGGGTGTCGTGAACACCGGAACTGCGTTGGATTTCCGCATCTACATCGATAAGTCGATTACGCTCGTCTCATCCGGCGGCAAAGACGTTACGCATATCGTGGGGCGGCGTTCTGATGCGGAAGATGCGTCCGAACATGGATACGGCGCAGGTTGCGTGAGTGGGTTGCGCATTGCGAGCACTGTTGCGACGGATTCCGAAAATCCGGTGGAGGTCAAAGGGTTCACATTCCGCAACTGCTACATGGACAACGGTGCGGCGATCGGCGGAGTGGTGGGATGGGCTGCAACTTCAGGTCCGGCGTTGAAGTCCGGCTACGGACCGTGGATCGTCGACTGCACAATCTCCAATTGCGCGTACAACGCATATGGCGCGATAGGGCGTGTCAATGCCGTCCGCACTTTCATCAAGGGCAACTACAGCGAAAAAGCCGGTGTCAATGCATATCAATGCAATCTCATGTTCTGTGTGATTGCAGGGTCCCGCGGACAGGTAGGGATTACTGGAGCCGATAACCAATACATGATAAATTGCACCATCGCCAATGTGTCTCATAATCCGTGCTCTTCCAGCTGCAAAATGACTCTGCTCAATTCGGTTGCGACGGCCTGCCAAGGGTCATCCATGACAGGATCTGCGGTGTCAAATTGCGTGAGCTATTCCATTGGTGCACCGACAGGGGGTACACTTATGATGGGTGGTTCGATAAAGGGGCTGGATTGTCGCCGTCAGCAGTTGGCGGCTCCCTTGTTCGATGACTTCAGACCGGTCGTAAATGTCGTCGGTTTGAGCGACAAGGCAATCCTGTGCGGAGGTGGAGACGCTTGCTGGTTGGAGCTCATCCCTGAAAAATACAGGGGCGTAGATTTTGCCGGGAATGCATTTGATTCCGATGCGGAAGGCAGAATCCATATCGGTGCGGTTCAGACCCCGATTACGCCGGTGGCTGGATTCCATCTCAATGACAATGATTCGTATATCCACATAAATGGCGAGAGGGGCATTGGAAATGATGGTTTCTATTATGCTTCGTTTACGTATGTGGATGCCGATTCGCTTTTAGGCGTTCCATATGTTTTTACAGCAATGATTCCTGACGGAGCCGTTGTCCATATGTATGAGGCCCACTACAAAGACGGCAGCGTTCCGTGTGTCGCCAGAAAATATCCGTGGAAGGATGGCGGGATGAGATTTGTTCCGCAGAGGAATCGGCTTTACGAAATATCCGTAAAGTTGGCGGATAAGGTGTATTACGCGGATGCCAACAACGGCAGTGACGAATACGACGGATGTACTTTGTCCGTAGACAAGGAACACAATACCGGACCGTTCAAGACGCTTAAAAAGGCGGTAGGCTCTTTTGCCTCCGATGAATATGGCGTAGTGTATGTGGCACCCGGAACCTATGATGAAGGCGAAATGATTCAGGACGTATCTGCGCTGGTATATGAGAAAGATGGGGTTGAGGACAAGTTTCCTGTACTCAAATCGCGGGTTGTCGTGCCCGGCAATGTCAAGCTGATATCCCTTCAAGGAGCCGAGAGTACGATAATCAAGGGCTCGAGAGGCATTGAGGCGAATGGGTTTGGTGAAGGTGCGTTGAGATGCGTGTACCTTCAGAAAGGGGCTTTCATATCAGGATTCACCCTCACAGGCGGAACCACTGCGACAAATGCACCCTCCGCTACCGACAATACAGCCGGGGCGGGGATCTTTTCGGCTGAAGAGCCCGCTTACATAATTCCGTTGCTTACGCATATGTTCGATTGCGTCATTTCAAACAACGTTGCATACAGAGGCGGAGGCGGCGCCCACAACGGGATCAATGCGGTCAGATGCAGGTTTTTTGACAATGAGTCTCATTCAGGAGCCGGTGGGCTGGATTCGTGCTGCATATATGAGTGCGTAATCGACAGGAACTATGGCTATCATGGAGGTGCAAACCAGCCTTATCTTGCCGTCAACTGCACATTTGGAGCGGACAACAGGAAACGGAACAGGACGGCACCGGCGTATGCG
>JAFXEA010000374.1 GCA_017521065.1 Kiritimatiellia bacterium
CAGCAGGTATTGGCCTATAATGATCCGATTAATGCGGTGATCACTCTCGATACTGACGGACTCATTCAGGTCGATGGTTTTGAGAGTTCTTTCCATCGCGGCATCACGCGTGAAATCTGCCAGGAGCGTACGGGGCTTCATTCCGTCGGCAGTGACGGCCGTCTGACCACTGCGCGGGTACAGAGTTTTAAGATGCGTTTAGGCAGGGATATTGGGTAATGTCGGCATTTGCCGTATTGTTTGCCGCAATCGCGTCCGCTGTTTCATTGACGGCAGACGATGCCCGGTTGCGCCGTGAATATGCCCGCTCGGAATTAGTACGCTATTTGGGAAAGGACGCATCATCGTCGGTCGTGTTGGCGGATGCTGTAGGAACGGAAGGGCTGGGCGAGGATGGATTTCCTGTTTGCGGCTGGCGACGGCACGGCGGTTCTGCACGGTTTAAGTCGCAGGTCTCCGTTCGCATTCGTAATCAGATGATTTGAAAAATAGAGAAAGGGAATTAATATGAACTCGATATCACGCAAGTCTTTTCTTGGCGGCTGTCTTGCCGCCCCTCTCGTTGCTGCCGCATCCGGCGCTGCGAAAACACAGGAGCCGAAAGGGCGCGTTCGATTCTGCGCCTTTGCCGACATCCACTATTTCCCCAAGGTGTTCCCGCATTCAACGTTCGATTGGCTCGACAAAATTCTCGGTCGCGCCGTCGACAAGAAGTGCGATTTTGTCATCCACATGGGTGACTTCGTCCATATGGGCAAGGCCTCGCAGGATTATGTCGACCACTACAACAACTTCCAACTGCCGACCTACCATACGCCGGGCAACCACGATTTCGACCAGGTTACGCCGGAGCAGCGCATGGAATCGTTCAAGCTGCAGAAGCTACATTATCATTTCGACATGAACGGCTTCCGGTTCATCGTCACCGACACCAACCACGTCGTGTACGAGGGCAAGACGTTCCATTACGGCCTTTCCAACTACCAGAAGATAGGCCGCAAGGACGAGAAGGCGATTTCGCGTTTGGGCGGAGAACAGTTGGAATGGCTCAAGGCGACAATCGAAGAGTCTCCGTATCCGTGCATCATCACAGGCCACGACAGCTATGAGCGCAATCCTGGCATAGGTTCTGGCGACGCACCTGAGGTCCGCAGGATCATCGACGACGCCAACCGCAGGAATCCAGGTCGCGTGAAGCTTGTCATCAACGGTCACCAACATTGCGATTATGTGCGCATCCTCAACGGCGTGTGCTATCTCGACCTTAACTCCGCGAGCTACCAGTTCATGTACAGGGCGCACAATCTCTATCCGGCGGAAGACTGCCAGGGTCTGCGGATGATGCAGCAGGTGCTTGCCTACAACGATCCGATAAATGCGGTGATTACGCTCGACACGGATGGGCTCATCCAGATCGACGGAATGGAAAGCTCCTTCCACCGTGGAATCACGCGAGAAATCTGCCAGGAGCGCACAGGACTCGATTCCATCAGCCGTGACGGACGCCTCACAACGGCAAGGGTGCAGAGTTTCCGCATGCGCCTGTGGCCGGAGATATCCTGATGTTAAGCCGCAGGAGTTTTCTGTGTTCAGGAGCGGCGTTCGCCTCTCTTGGGAGCCTGCCGCTTTTCGCCAGCGGCAAGCGTGACCTGAAAAATCCCGACCTTCGCGTTGGCGTGGTGTCGGATGTCCATATCCGCAATGCCGGAGATGAACGGGTTTTGCTTGAAGTTCTGCGTTGGTACCGCAATAACCGCGTCGACGCTGTTCTTGTGGCTGGAGACGTTGCGGATTATGGGCTTACGTGGCAGTTGGATGCGTTCATGTGCGCGTGGCGCGATGTTTTCCCCGATGACATGATCGACGGCTCCAGAAAGGTCGAGCTCATCTACGTCACCGGAAACCACGAATACGACATCTGGCAGCGTATCCGCGGTAAGATGTACAAGGGCGAAGCAAGGTTGGAGCCCTATGTGTTTGTAAAGAACATCGACCGTGAATGGCAACGCATTTTCGGCTGTGACTATGCCGATACCTTCGTGCGCGATGTGAAGGGCTACAGATTCTTCTGCTCAAACTTCACCGGGTGGAACCATGCGCAGAATCTTGCGGCTGTGCAGGGGCTTTTCGAGCGCGAAAAGGCGTCTGTTCCGGCGGACCGTCCATTTTTCTACATGCAGCACCTGCCGATAAAAGGCACATGCGGATATGCCCCCGGTCAGGCTGATGCGATGACGGCGTTCTGCTCCCGCTATCCAAACATGGTTGCGATAACAGGGCATACCCACGATTCCCTGGCGGATAGCCGTTCCTTCTGGAGCGGTGATTTCACTTGCGTGAACGCAGGCACACTCCAGCATGTCTACCTGCCGAAGGGCATGCCGGAGCGGAAGATCCGCAATTATCCGCAGGGGCTTCTTCTGAGGGTGTGGCCTGATTTCGTCCATTTCGAGCGGCGGGATTTCAAAAACGGATGCCGGTTCGATCCGGCATGGGAATGTTCAATTTCAAAAAGAAAAAGGAAAGAAGGTTGATGATGAAGAGATGTGCAATTGGTTTGATCTGTGCCATGGCGGCGGCAAGCGTGTTCGCGGCCCCGTACGCAGAGCAGGGATACTGGCGGGTCCGTCAGGACAAGGATGGCTACTGGACGTTTGTGGATCCTCGCGGCAATGACGTTTTCCTGCGCGGCGTTGAGCAGGTGGTCTGGCGAGGACACTCCACCCGCGACGGCAAGAAGCCGCCCTACCGTCTGTGGAACGAAACGCATTACGCCACGAAGGCCGAATGGGCTGACGAGACGATCGGCCGCCTGAAAAGATGGGGGTTCAATACCCTCGGCAGCTGGAGCGACCCGTCCCTGCGTGGACGTGGGATGGGCTATTTTGTCCATGTCGGGTTCGCCATGCCGTGCTTCACCGATGGCGAAAAGGGTGATGGCGACCTTATGATCAAGCGCAAGGGTGGGCGCTACTTCCCCAATGTGTTTTCTCCGGGATGGGAACGGCATTGCCGGAAGCTTGCCAGGGCTCGCCTGATCCTTTCGGTTCTGGGCGATGCCGACCTCATCGGCATATATCTTGACGGAGAGCTTCCGTGGTGGGGTGAGAATGGAAATCCAGACCGTGCCGTCAATCTCTGCGACGTGATCATGCGTCAGGGCGAAAACCATTCCGCACGCAAGGCGCTTGAGGAGTTCGCCGCCAAAAGGCCGGATGGACTAAGCCGCGCGGCGAAGCTCGATTTCATGAAGATTATCGCCGAACGGTATTACAAGACCACGACTGATGCCGTCCGCTCCGTTGCCCGCAATCATCTTATTGTCGGCTCAATGTTCGCCGGACTCAACGGGTTCGGTCCGCAGAGCACGCTGGAGGCCTGCGCGAAATACTGCGATGTCGTTTCTATCGACATCTATCCGTCCATTGATCTCGACAAGGGCATAATATTCACAAAGGGAACGGACCATGCAGACAATGCCGGTGACGCCCCTCAGGTGGAGCTTTTCTCGGAACTGGACCGTCTTTCGAAAAAGCTTGGCAAGCCGTTCCATGTTACGGAATGGAGTTTCCCTGCCGTGGAGAAGGGCTTTGAGGGTACGAGCGGCGGCGGACAGCGCTTCCGCACCCAGCGAGAACGCTCTCTCGCCTCTCAGATGTTCGTGGAGATGCTAAGCGCATCTCCCTCCATCTGCGGCTACAACTATTTCATGTGGACGGATACGCAGAAAAAGACGATCGCTTCGCAGGACTGCCAGTATGGTCTTGTCAAGGAAAACGGCGAACCCTACCGTGAACTTACGGAAATGTTCGCAAGGGTGCAGCCGAAACTTCAGGCTCGTCGGAAGCTCGGCTATCCCAAGGCGCATGCGTGGGTAGCTCCGCTCGGGAAGCCGTTGACGGCGGAGGAATTCGCTAAAGGGAATCCATCGAAGAAGGATCTTGGATATGTCCGGTTTGTGGCGAAGCTTCGCAAGACCGGAGCCGGCAAGTGGGATTGGTGCAACCGCCCGCTCTCCGGAAATAGCGACGGTGTATTCTCCGTGACGGTGCCGTGTTCCGGCGGTGCGGTGGAGGCGACATTGCGTTCTTGGGAGAATGCCGCCACCGGAGAAACCGCTCTGGAGATCGTTTCGGTGAAAAACTGCGGGAAGACGGAACTTGAGATGGAGTCGATCTTCCTCCGGTTTGACCTTCCCTCGCCGCTCAAGGATAAGATGCGCGGAATGCCGCCGAAGTGGACGATGTGGCGTCCGTGGATCAATCTCGACTATCCATGGGGTGAAGGGAAAGTTCTCAATGTAAGAACCCCCGACAATACGCTTTATGGCGAAACTACCGCGCAGGGCGGAAAAGGCATCCTTCCGCCGCAGATCACATACATCACCACAACAGGCGGACGGGAAAAGTGGAATCTTGGCTCGCCGGTTAAGATTGCCCCTGGCGCGGTGTGGAAACCGAAGGATGAGGCCTATTACATCCTCAAGGAAAAGAGTCTGTAAGAGGGACATGGTGCTTAACTGATGAAATTTCGCATTTTGCTGCTGTTGCCGCTCTTCGGTGTATTTGGGGCATCGGCGTTTGAAGTGAATCAGGTGTTTCGTGAAGAGCGCTTCACGAGAGGAAATGTCAATCTGCGTCCTTTGCAGGAGATAGACAATGCCTCATGGATATGGCCGGATGGCGTTGTCTATGGCGGCGACAGTCGCCCTGTTGTCAGGTTTCGTGCCGAATTTGAAGGAAGGCAGGAACCGCTTCGGCTAGATGTTTCCGCCGATGCGAGATTTGTGCTGATACTTGACGGACGTGAAATCGCCCGTGGTCCGCACAAGGGTTTTCCCGAACACTGGTATTATCAGACTTATGACATAACAGGCCTCAAGGATGGTATTCATACGCTTGAGGCCGTGGTGTTCTATCTTGGCGAGGCGGGGCCTTCTAGCATCATGAGTTCCGGCAGGGGCGGTTTTGTGCTGAAGGCATCTGGCGGATACGATTCCGCTCTTACGACCGGACGCGGGAAATGGAAGGCGGCAATGGTTCCGTGCATGTCTTACGGTACGCTGACCGATCCGGACACCATGACAGGATTTGAGAACATCGTGCGTGGAACAGGTTTCCTCGACTGGAGCGAATTGACCTGGATGGAGGCTTCGGTCGTCAAGGCGAAGGTGACGGACGACGAATATGGCGTCCATGACCGAGGCTGGTCGCTCTTCCCGACGGAAAGGCTCGATCCGGTCAACAGGCGAATTGCGCCCGGTTCGATCCGAGCCGCCCAGAATGCATATGCGGCGACAAATCTGTTGTATTCTCTGCAGGATGTTAAGCGGGATTGGACGGCCCGTTTCGATGCTCTTCTGAAACGTGGTGAGCCAGTGACTGTGCCGCCAAATTCAGAGGTGAGATTTCTTTGGGACTTTGGAGACTACTATTGCGCATATCCGCAGCTTGATGTCTCCCGTGGTGCGGGATCATCAATACGTTGGGCCTGGACTGAAGGGCTGTACAATGAAAAGGCAATGAGGGGGAATCGTTCGGAATTTATCGGGAAACGGGTCTTGCGCTCCATGTACGACACGTTTCTGCCGGATGGACGCGAGCGTGCGTCGTTTACGGTGCCTTGGTGGAAATCGGGACGCTGGGCTGAGATTTCCGTAAAGACGAAGGATGAGCCTCTGACGCTGACGCATCTGTCGATGACGGAGACGCGCTATCCCATGGAATCGCGGGCAAGGTTCGAATGTGACGATCCCTCTATTGCTCCTATCAGGCAGATGTGCATAAGAGGAATGCAGAACTGCCTTCATGAAATGTTCATGGACTGTCCGTATTTCGAGCAGCAGATGTATCCCGGCGACACGCGAGTCGAGATGCTTGTGCTCAACTCGATTTTCGGTGACGACAGGATGCTCCGATTTGCGATAGGCATCTTCGATTACGCCAGAAGGAATGACGGCCTTGTGCCGATGAACTTCCCGTCGCGCTACATTCAGGATTCGTCTACGTATTCAATGTGCTGGGCGATGATGCTGGGCGACTATGCGCTATGGCATGGAACAAACGAGTTTCTGCGGTTGCGCATTCCGGGTGCGAGGCATACGCTTTCTGCGATAGCGGCCAGCGAGAACGGTGACGGGCTGCTTGTGGATCTGCCGGGATGGAGTTTCATGGACTGGGTTCCTGAATGGGATTTCTACGGCAATGCACCTAATGGACGCCGCGGCCTTTCCGCCCTCAACAATCTGCTCTACGTATATGCACTCAAGTCGCTTGCATATGCTGAGGAGTCACTGGGGGAGAGTGACATGGCGGCATGCAGGCGGAGACGCGCCGAGCGCACGGCTCGCGCCGTTGTCAAGAGATTCTGGAGCGAAGAGCGCGGCATGATTGCCGATACGGAGGCTAAGGATGTATTCTCCGAACATGGGCAGTGTCTGGCTATTCTGACGGGTATCCTCTCCCCTGAACGCGAACGCCGTGCATTTCAGGGCTTGCTGGAGGCCAAAGATCTTGCGCGTACGACAGTGTATTTCTCGCACTACCTTTTTGAAACGTATCTGAAATTCGGAAGGGCGGATCTTTTCCTGAAACGTCTCGATCTGTGGCGAGGGTATCTTGCCGATGGTCTCAAGACTCCTGTGGAGGCTCCAGGAGTGCGGGCGCGTAGCGACTGTCACGCATGGGGAGCGCATCCGCTCTACCATCTGCAGACGGGCGTGGCGGGCATACGTCCTGCCGCAAATGGTTTTGCCGCCGTTCGTATCGCGCCGCAGCCCGGTGGGCTGAAGCGGATTTCCGCTGCAAGTCCTACGCCCAAGGGAGATGTTTCTGTTGACCTGCGCTTTGAGAACGGTGGAGCGAGCGGTACCGTAACATTGCCGCCGGATCTGCCCGGTGAGTTCGAGTGGAACAATGTGCGCAGGAAACTCACATCAGGAATCAATGTAATCGAAGAGAAAGGAAATTGAAATGAAGGCTTTTTTTGCTGTTCTGGCAGCTGCTTCGTCCATGACCATTCTGGCGGCTTCCGATCCGCTGACCGGTAGGCTTGAGGGTGTGGGGCACGAGCCGCCGGAAGGTTATGCGGCTCCGCTCATTTCAAACGGCGATCTAAATATGCTTGTCGAATGGATGGGCGGTCAGACTGGCGTCAAGCGTAATGAGATGATCGCCGAGGTGTATTGGCAGGGACGGCGCGGTCCTGCAAGGGAGGCGGCTCTATTGAGCTTTGGGTGCTTTATGCCGAAGATGTATGTGGACGGCAAAGACGCCGGGCTTCCGGCTCGCTGGGCTCAGACGCTTGACATCAAAAATGCGATGGTTGTATGCGAAGGGATGTTCGATTGCGGTGTGGAGGCGGAGACGAAGGTATTCTGTGCATTGGACAGGAATGTGGTTGCGATCCGCAGAACTGTCAAGAATGTTTCGTCCGAGAAAAAGAATGTTGAGCTGGATCTCAAATACACACTGCCGCCGCATGATAGGCTTTCCGGTTCGTGGTGCAACAAGGATCTCTATTTCACCCGTTCGCCGTATGAGCGCATGCGCGGAAAATGGGCTGAACCGAACACGGATGTCAGACGTACGTTCCATGGCTTGACTTATGGACATGAGGTGATAGGGTTCGATATCGACGTTGTCGCCTGCGATGGTGACGTGATTCTCCGTTCGTTTGAACTGGAGCCGGGCAGAACCTGCACGATGGACTGGTTCATCGTCTATTCCGATACATTTGAGGAACGTCGCACGGTTGCTCCGGATTGTTCGTGGGATGGACTTCTCGCGGTGCATGCGAAACTTTGGGGGGAATACTATGCTGAAAGCTATGTGCGCATTCCCGATCTGCGGCTGCAGCGGATGTATGATGTCCAGCAGTACCACCTTCGCTGCAATGCCACGCGCTGGGGCTTCCCGGTGGGCATCTTTCCCTATCATTGGCAGGGGAAGTATTTCGGTTTTGATGAAATGTATATGCACGACGGTCTTGTGAGTGCAGGGCATTTCGATATCGCCAAGCGTTCTCCTGCATGGCGGTACCGGGTTATGCACCGCGCCTTGTCGCGGCAAAGCCACTATACGGCACGGGGAAAGTACGGAGCCCGCTGGATGTGGATGTCGCTTGAAGATGGTGAGGTTGAGACTGCCGGCGTAGGCTTCTGGCTCGACCACATATTTGCGATGGGCACGATTGCCCGAAGCGCATGGACCCAATACTCCTATTCCGGTGACAAGGATTATTTGAAGAATATCGGCTATCCGATCCTTCTGGAATGCGCACGGTTCTACCGAAACAACTGGATTATAGAGGAGTCTCCCGATACGGCCAGAATTGGACGCTGCACCGATCTTGAGCGTCTGGGGCCTTCTCGTGACCGGGCGTTTCTCACGACCTGTTCGGCGATATATGCACTGCGAGTTGCAGCGGATGCCGCAGCGGTGCTGGGCGTCGATAAGGAAGAGACTTCAGATTTCCGAGCTGCGGCGAACCGTCTTCAGAATGGTCTTCCCGTGTCAGAGGATAAAACGCGCTATATCGCCTATGAAGGATGCAAGGAGGATTCTGTCGGTACATTGGGCGGACTGTATCCATTCCCGATTTTCGGTCCGTCGGACAGCCGGCAGGTTGAGGCTGCCCGCCATTTCATCGCCGTTGGCAGGGCCGCAGGAAACATGTATCCCATGGGCAACAAGGTGTGTCCGTGGTATGCCGCAAAGATGTCTGCGGCGATGACGGTTCTTGGCGACCGTCATGAGCCGTGCCGCTGGCTGTCCGAGGCGGCGGGTGCCATCGGGGCGTTCGGTGAGACGTGGGAGATCAACGAGCCTGGCGTGCGGTTCCATCCCTGGTTCGCGACCGCAAGCGGCAATTGCGTTTTTGCAGTGAACGATATGCTTCTCCGTGGAACTGTCCCTGAATCATGGAGGGACTACGCCTTCAGTCTGCCGGATGGAAAGGGTAACTGGGTGGAATGCGAAGTGAAGGACGGCAAATGCGTCAGGCGCACCGTCGTCAAGCTCTCCGAAAAGAACATGGAAGGGGACAGACCCTAAAGCGCGTTACAGGGTTTTGCGCAACCGCAGGAGCGAGCCCAAGTATGAGACACTGGCGGAAAACCTCGCGGAATGCGTTTTTGCCGACAAGACGGCGAAATTTCCCGATGAAGACTATATCACCTACAAAATTGTCACAGATGGAGGCGCATCTGCCTACAAAACGTTTTCCCGGGCGACAGAACTCGATAAGCAGCGGTATCTCAATATGATCCGTGCTCGCGGGGGCGTTGAAAAAGGAGCTCCGTGGCTGCCGACGACAAAGGCACCCCCGCTGAAGATTGAAGATCTGGACTGACGGAAATGGTGTATAATTCAAAAACTGTTTTCAGAGCGAAACATTAGGATATTGACAGATGAATAACATCCATAATATGAAGTTGCATTTCTTGGCGATGTTGGCAACCGTGCTGTTCATGGCCGGATGCACGCTTGTGCAGGAGACGGATTCGCGCAACATTGTGAAGCGCACGTTGGATGAGTACGTCCTTTCAGACCGCATTTCGGGCGTCGTCAGCATTCTGAGCGACACGGACTGCAATCTTACGGTTGACTGTTCGGGTTGGGCGAATGTCGAAAAGCGCGTGCCGATCTCCACGAATACGCTGTTCGCCATCTTCTCGATGACAAAGACATTCACCGGTGCTGCCGTGATGTGCGCAATCGATGAAGGACGGATGTCATTGGATGACCTGGTTTCGAAATACCTTCCCGAATATGCGGATGTCCGCATGCGGGACGGGAGCAGACCGAAGCGAGAACTCACTTTGAGGGATCTGTTGAGCCATACGGACGGCATGCGTTGGGAATATCCGCTCGTCAACAACGATATTTCCGTCCGTGAAGCGGCCCGGCTCTACATGGCGAAAGGCCTGAAGTACCAGCCGGGTGAGACGTTCGCATACGGCACCATGCGCTTTTCTGTCGCTGCGGCCTGTCTGGAAGTGGCGGTAGGCGAACGTTTTGAGGATTATCTCAAGCGCAAGATTCTCGACCCTCTGGAAATGACGGATACGACATTCTCGCCGAACGCCAGCCAGTTGAAGAGATTGGTCTCAGCCTACACTTCAAACGGGAAACCGCTCAGACCGGCTTCTGACCGTTGCGCCCGCCAGCTTGTGTTCCCCAAGGAGCGTCCCCTGCGTCCGGCTCCGGGCGGCGGACTTTTCTCGACGCCTGCGGATGTGATTAGGTTTTCTCAGATGCTCGCACATCATGGAGAACGCAAGGGGGTGAGGATTATCTCCCGCAAGACGTTTGATGAGGTTTTCGCCGTTGTGCAGGTCCCTGGCGAGCTTGGGCGTAAGAATCCATATTCTGCCGGAGCCTGGATCTACGGCGACTGGTTCGGACACGAAGGGGCGATGCGCACGGATCAGCGCGCAAACCTGAAGACCGGCCAGTCTCGCCTGTTCTTCATCCAGACGGAAAACAAGGCAGGCGACGATTTCTTTGCCCTGAAGCGGGCATGGCACGCAGCCTGCGACAAGCTGCAGAATACGCCGACTACTGAATTCGGACGTTGATGCCGTCCGTATGCCGGATGGCATCGCATAAAGAACCATGCATTACCCGTTGGAAAAGTTGGGGACACACCCTTCAAGAAAGTGAGATAAGTTAAAAAGAGTGGTGGATGATTGGTTAATTGAATGATTTCTGTTGGTTCTTGAAGGGACAGACCCTTCAAAAGGCAACGCGCAAGCTGCGCGTTGTACTGGTGAGATTACGGTAAATAGATGGGATAGGATTTCGTCCGCTCCGTAATCTTGAGAATCAGTCCAAACCGTGTTCTCATTCATTCGCAGCCTCATTACATCAGAAGCGAGAGAATTGTTCCGAATTGGAAACTACGGGGAC
>JAFXEA010000375.1 GCA_017521065.1 Kiritimatiellia bacterium
AAGTTCACTTGCCATCTTGTTGTTCCTTTCTTCATGGGATTATCTGTTTCTTTGCAAACTCTGTTACACACAATCGGCAAAAAGGTTACAGACAGGAGCAAAGCCCGGTCAGTTCTCCCTGGAGAACCTGCGCCGTATCGATTCCTCAACGGCGGCAAGCTGCGTCTCAATGGATGCATCAGCTATTCCGGCTGCCGTCTCCACTGCACACGCCGTCCCCTTGAGCCGTACGTCATCCTGCACATCCACTTCGTCCAGGAGAGGGAAGTCGGCAAGAATGTCGCCCATGCGCGAACGCACGGTCTCGACCATATCGGGGGCGACGCGCAGGGTGATCTGACGCTGGTTGCGGACAACGGCCTTCATCACCTTGCGGACGACCTGGACGACAAGTTCCCTGTCACCGATCTCTTCCACGCACTTCCTGAGAGCCTTCATCACTATGTCACCCATCTTCTCCTCGACCGAAGCCATGAACGCAGCGGACTCGTCGGCAAACTCAAGCTTGCGGCGCGACACCTCCGCCTGCACATCGGCGAGTCCTTTTGCGTAGCCCTTGCGCCGCTCCTCCTCGAACGCCACCTTTGCGGCATCGACAAGTCTGGCGGCCTCCGCCTCGGCGGCCGCGATCACGGACTGCGCGTCGCACACCGTCTGCACGTCAGCCGCTTTCACGAGACGCGCGGAAGATGAAAGTTCGAACGACTGTTTCTTTACGAGCAGCATAGTTCGTATGCCTCCGGAAATCTGAGTTTGAGAAGAAGAAGAACCATGTTGAAGTCAGGACACTCCACCTGCGACACCCTGCACCCCTTTTCGGCGGCGGATCGCACCATCCCTTCAAGGGCAACACGCCACTTCGCAAAATACGCTGTGTAGCGGAACACATCGGGATAGATGCCCGGATACTCGGCCTTGAGTTCGCGCACCTTCGCCCCGTCCACGATCCTGCGCCAGCCATCCGCCGCAGCGAGAGCCTCCAGCCACTTGCCTATCGACGAACGGGTGGCTTCATCAAGAAGCTTGAGACGGGAGGGATCCTTCGCGGGGAACAGTTCGAATTCACCGCCGGCGGCAAGATGCGCCTTGACCTTCGGCCAAAGCTTCGCGTTGCCTATGAGTTCGCGCGCCTGTGTCACTGTGCAATCCATGACCGGCCTTTCCCTTTACGCGCCTCAAGGAACCGCTTCCATCTCTTCGCGCTCTCGGCGGCGCGCCCCACCATCGCAAGCGCACGCGTCTCGAGCACAGCCTCTGCCCTGGCAAGCTCCGGCGGAAAATCGGCGGCCCGCAGAACCTTCAGCGCCTCGAAGCCCTCACGGTCCGCAAGCATCAGCTCCGCAAGTGCCGCAGCCGAAACCCCATCGCGCGGATCGGCCTCGACAAGCGCCTCGACGAGCGCACGGGCTCGGGCCGGCTGGCCATGGCGAACGAAAAGCCATGCGGCTGTCAAAAGGAACTGGCGTTCTTCAGCATTCATGCAACGACCTCTCCATGCCACAGTCCACCTGTGGCATTGCATTTAAACGCCATCAAAACTTTTTTCGTCATGTTCGGTTCCGTTACTTTCCTAGACTCGCCAAACCTCTCGGCAAACGGAATGCAATACGTTCAAGCAGTGCGAATTATAACCAAAAAGATGTCCTCCACCTGATGCAACCTGCTTTTTTGAATTCTCTTGGAATCTGTGCCAAATTTCAAAAACGAACTACGCCTCCCGTGCGGACAATCAGGCTTGAATAGCCCTTTCCCCCGGATATATCCTCCTACAACAGGTGTTTTCCATATCACCTCACGTTACCTGAATGTAATCACAATACCTTTTGGTTTCTTTCCGAACGTCCATCCACCCTCCGCCAGAATAACCACTTTGCGCCCCTCCGGAACGCTTACCTGGTTGCTGTCGATGCAGTCGATGTCAATTACGACAGGTGTATCGACAGAAATCACCGTCAGTACATTGTCGAGCTGTGACTGATTCTGTACAGCGAACGTCAGATACCACGGCAAAGCCGAAATTGTCACATTCTGAAGCATGGGTTCCGTGATTGCCGCCGACATTTCAATGCGATTCGTAATGGAGATGCGAGTATCCAGATCGAAATGTTCCTTGATCAACGGTACCCATGCAAACACATTCGTCAGTGCATTCTCCGTAGTCGGAGTGAAAGTCACGATCCTTGCGTCATCATCAATAGCCAGCCCAAGGCAACAACGAGAATTCACTCCGAAGTGAATTCTCGTTTGCAATAGAGCAAGAAGAAAAAAAAAGCAGAGGCTCACGGTAATCCGTGAACCTCATGCTTTTTGCGGTTTTTATCTCGCTTAGGCAACGGTGCCGCCAGCAGCTTCAATCTTGGCCTTGGCGGCCGCGCTGCAGGGAACCTTCACCGTGAACTTCTTGGTGAGGTTGCCAACGGCGAGAACCTTGATTTTCGGACGCTTGTTGTCCGAGAATCCCTTCGCCGCGAGCGACTCGACGGTGATCTCCGCGCCGGCGTCAAAGAACTTCTCCAGGGAGGAGAGGTTCACGCCGAGAGCCTTCGCGTTGAAGCGGGCGTTGTTGAAGCCGCGCTTCGGAAGACGGCGCACGAGAGGCATCTGACCGCCTTCGAAGCCGAGTTTCTGCTTGTGGCCCTTGCGCGCGTTCTGGCCCTTGTGGCCGCGCGTAGAGGTCTTGCCCATGCCCGAACCGCCACCACGACCGACGCGCTTGCGGCGCTCGCGGGCTCCCGGGGTGTTTGTAAGGTTTGAAAGGTCCATTTCTGTT
Organism: Kiritimatiellia bacterium; assembly: GCA_017521065.1. Taxonomy (GTDB): domain Bacteria; phylum Verrucomicrobiota; class Kiritimatiellia; order RFP12; family UBA1067; genus UBA1731. The sequence goes on from JAFXEA010000375.1 coordinate 2,771, forward strand.
ATCCTTTATATGCGGCGGCTTGAGGACAAGCCGCCCTACCATTACGCGCGGATCGAGGCGATTTCCTCTGCGGAGCGGAGCTTCGAGAGGGCGTTGAGCGTCGCCTTCACCACATTGAGCTTGTTCTTGGAGCCGAGGGACTTGCCCACGCAGTCGCGGATGCCGCATGCCTCGAGCACAGGGCGCATTCCGCCGCCGACGATCAGGCCCTTGCCGTCAGGCGCGGGCTTGAGGATCACGCGGCCGCCATCGCACACGCCTTCAACCTCGTGCGGGATGGTCTTGCCCTTCATGCACATGGGGCGCATCGCCCTACGGGCGGCCTCGCCACCCTTGCGGACTGCGTCACCGACTTCATTGGCCTTGCCGAAGCCGACGCCGACCTTGCCCTCGCGGTCACCGACCACGATGACGGCGGAGAAGCTCATGCGGCGACCGCCCTTAACGGTCTTGGCGCAACGGTTCACGAACACCACATGTTCGTCGAGATCGTCCGTAGCCGCATTCTCGCGGCGCTTGTCACGATTCTGAGCCATTATTCAGCCTCCTTGACGGTTTTGCTGGAGATGGACACGCCACCTGCGACACAAGCCTCCACGATGGCCGCGACGCGGCCCGTGTACTTGTTGCCGCCACGGTCGACGACCACCATCGTGATGTTCTTCGCCTTCGCGGCCTCGGCGGCGGCGGCGCCAAGCGCCTTCGCCGTCTCGAGGTTTGCCTTCTTCTCCTTGATGGTGGAGGCGGAGGCGAGCGTCTTGCCCACCGAGTCGTCGATGAACTGGACGTACATGTGCTTGTTCGTCACGCAGATTGACATGCGCGGCTTTTCCGCGGTGCCGATCACGCGCTGACGGAGGCGAAGAT
>JAFXEA010000376.1 GCA_017521065.1 Kiritimatiellia bacterium
CGGATGATGGGAATAGAACATTCCGAATAGAATTTTCATTCTTGTTTAGGGCATTGGAAGCGAGAGAATTAATCCGAATTCTCATAGTATGATGATTCATGAAGTGTCACCGAATTTATTGGATGAGACTTCATTGTGCAAGGATGTTTGAAAGTCTGATATAATTCATGGCATGGAAATTGAACTGAATTGAACTGGACATAAAATCCGCCGTAGCCGACATAGAATCCACACCGGATATGCTTGAGCGTGCTATGAAACTGTCCGGACTGATCACTACCTTGTTTGCAAGTCATGGTTTCCCGCTTGTTGTCGGTGGCAGTGCCGTTGAGTTTTACACGGAAGGCGGGTATATGTCCGGCGACATAGATTTCCGCCGGAAATCGTTGATGTGATATCTCCGTGACTCATGCAAGATGTTGTTGCGGAGCTTGGAGGGAAGGGCGTTGCCCGTAGTTGGATTGTGTGTGGACTGTATGTGGATTTTCTTGGAATCCTTGAAACGGAATCGGTTCTTCCAAATCGTGAATTGGATACGTCTTATGGTACGGTAATGATAATCCCGCCAGAACTTGCGTTGGTGGAACGTATCTTGATCGCCTGCTATCCACCATCGCAAGAGCTTCTTTTGACTGCACGGAAGATGATGGTGGCGGCATTGAACGATGTCAATTTCGATTGGAATGAGGCTGAACGTCTTGCTGCGCTTCCAGATTTTGGGGTGCTTGAGGAAATGAAGAAACTCAAGCGGGAGGTGTCAGATGCCTGATGCAGTTCCTCGTGTCATTCGCTTGTCATGGCAGGAGTGGCTGGCTACTCGTGTGGCAAAGAAAACGGCGCTGGAAGCGAAGGGGACTTTCCGCTCCGTTGGAACGGACAACCGCCAAACCAGAAGCCCGTTCCGCATAGATGCGCATTCTCGCACCTCAAAATGCATTTACTAAGAGATGAGATTTTGGAAATATCTATTTTTCGTTTATAATAAATCATTATTTGATTTAACGTCAGTTTTTGAAGGGTCTGTCCCTTCCAGAAAAATAATTGGACGATGGTATTGTGCGGACTCATGTGTTTTGTTGGACGCAAAATAAAACCGTGGTGTCAGGAGATGCGCGGTCATGCAAAAAGGAGAAAACGATGAAGAGATATGTATGCCCCATTTGCGGCTATGTCCATGAAGGCGATGCCGCTCCCGAGAAGTGCCCTCAGTGCGGTGCCTTGGGGTCTAAGTTCAAGGTTGAGGAAGTGACCTCCGGAAAGAAGGTTTGGGCCTGTCAGCACGAAATCGGTGCGGGCAAGGTCGAGGATGCGGAGATTGTGCAGGGTCTCAAGGACAACTTCATGGGCGAGTGCACCGAAGTCGGAATGTACCTTGCCATGAGCCGTCAGGCGGAGCGCGACGGATATCCTGAGATCGCAGAGGCTTTCAAGCGTTATGCGTTTGAAGAGGCTGAGCACGCCGCGAAGTTTGCCGAGCTTCTCGGTGAGGTCGTCACGACCGATACTAAGAAGAACGTCCAGATGCGCGCAGATGCCGAACAGGGCGCCTGCGAAGGCAAGCTGATGATCGCAAAGCGCGCCAAGGAGCTTGGCTATGACGCCATTCACGACACTGTTCATGAAATGGCAAAGGACGAAGCCCGTCATGGAGCAGGCTTTGAAGGTCTTCTGAACCGCTATTTCAAGTGATCGAATTTCTGAAAGGAAGCGATAGAAAATAAGGGGAGTCCGTTTGGGCTTCCCCGTTTTGCTTAATTACCCATTGCCGTTGGAGCTTTTACGCCCAAGTTGTGCGAAATGGCGGCGTTGTGCTACAATGTCGCGCAAAGGAAACAGGTAATGAATGGTACATATTTAAACAGTGGTTTGGCGTCTGCGCTTTGTGCAGGCGTGGCGTTCGTGTCTATGGTTTGTGGTGCGGATGAAAGCGGAGTGGGCATGTCTCCAAAATCAGGAGATGTCCGTGTTTTCGCAGTGCAGGATACGCCGGGATACAATTCGTGGCCGATGATACAGGCAGTGGGCGATAGGCTTGTCTGTGCATACAGCCGTGGTTCGGCGCATACGATCAACGAAGGGAGGCGAGGTGTTTTCGCCCGCACTTCAGCTGATCGCGGAAAAACATGGACTGACGAAGTATGCGTGGTCAACGATCCGGGACTTGGCGAGGTCACGATAGGTAAGGGGATGGACGTCGACGGCGCGATGCTGCTCTGGGTGCGCAACTGGGGAAAGGTGCGTCGGCACGACCTGTACCGCTCGAAAGACGGCATTGAGTGGAAAAAGGTTGCGACGCCACACCTTGACCCGATGCCCATGCAGATAACAGACATCTTCAAGGTTGACGGCGGCGGTCTGATGTCTCTGTGGTTTGCAGGCAGCTACAGCAACAAAGAAGGCGGGCACTCGTGGGGGACGCTGACAAGTGTGGACGGAGGTCGCACATGGATTCAGCGGATTGTGGAAAGCGGGCTTGCCAAGTCGGAATGGCCAACGGAACAGTCTGCAATCAATTTAGAGAACGGACGCATCCTGGCGATTGCACGGTGCGAGCGCGGCGGCAAATGCCAGTTTCAGTTGACTTCTGTAGATAACGGCGTCACATGGAAACGCGAGCGCACCAACATACACGACGTTCGGGAGTCGACACCCAGTCTCATCTACGACGCGAAGACGAGGACTGTGTTCAACTACTACTATCAACGTGGCGCACGCAAGCTCAAATGCCGCAGGGTGAACGTTGACCAGATTTTTGGCAATCCGATGTCATGGCCAGAACCGACGGTTCTCGTTGAAGGCAAGGAGAAGCGGGACTATGATGCCGGCAACGTAAATGCGACGGCAGTTGGCGGCTGCCATTCCCTCGCGCTGTACACTGGAAGTACAACAGACACGACGGTTTTTGTGGTGACATCGCCTGTTCGACTGCCTTAAACGGTCATCTGGTTGCGTTCCATAAATCGAGTGTCCCCCTCCCGATAACTAAGACAGCGGCTTCAGTATGAGTTGGGTATTTGCTCTGCCGTCGCGCGTGTTTTTATGGTATAATGCGCGATTAATTGAGATGGTTTTTTTTTTATCCTTGTCCCTGTGCAATAAAACAACAATATGAGGAAACGACTATGAACAGATTGCTCTTTGCGGCGCTAGCGATGGTGTCGGCTTCTTTGGTTTATGCCGAAACCAAGGTGGGTATCATAGGTCTTGATACGAGCCACTCGATAGCTTTCACGAAGATCATGAATGTCGACAAGGATCCTGCGATGGCGGGATTCAGGGTCGCGGCTGCGTACAAGTGGGGTTCCATGGCCATTATGGTGGGCATGGGGCGCGGGGCAGAGGCAGGCATTTTGTTTCGCAATGGCACCGCGCTGGAGACCCTGCACGCCACCCGCTGTATTCTGCTGGATAAAACGGGCAC
>JAFXEA010000377.1 GCA_017521065.1 Kiritimatiellia bacterium
CGGACATCGTCACCGTCAAAGCGCTTCTTGGAAAACTCGTTCAGAGCCTTCGTGAGGCCTTCCTTGAAGGCGGTAAGGTGCGTTCCGCCCTCTGTCGTGTGCTGTCCGTTCACGAAGGAATAGTACTCCTCCGAAAAGCGGTTTGTATGCGTAAACACGAACTCCAGCGTCTTGGAGCGGAAGTGGAACGGTGCATATATCTTCTCGAACTGCGCCTCGTCCGCAATGAGATCCTTGAGGCCCTCCTCCGAGCAGATACGCTGCCCGTTGAGCATTATGGTCAGCCCAGCGTTCAGGTACGCATACATCTTCAGGCGGCGCATCACATGCTCTTCGCGGAACTTGTAGTTCTTGAAGATCGTCGCATCAGGCAGGAAGCTCACATACGTACCATTGCGCTCATTCGGGTCGTTGAGCTTGCCGCGCTTCTTGGATTTCAGCACACCTTTCGAGAACGTAGCTTCCGAAAACTCGCCTTCGCGCACGGAGCGGACATGAAAATCGTCCGAAAGGCCGTTAACTGCCTTCGTTCCGACACCGTTCATGCCTACCGAGAACTGAAATGCGTCCGTATCGAACTTGCCGCCGGTGTTAAGCTCCGAAACGCAGTCCACCACCTTGCCGAGAGGAATTCCGCGTCCGTAGTCGCGGATCGAACAGCGGCCGGAATTCCAGTCGAGAGATATTTCGATTCGCTTGCCGTTGCCCATGATGAATTCGTCGATCGAGTTGTCGATCACTTCCTTCATCAACACGTAAATGCCGTCATCATAGTCCGAACCATTACCCGCGCGCCCGATATACATGCCTATGCGGCGGCGGATGTGCTCCATCGCACTCAAATGCTTGATGTTACTGTCGTCGTAGTTTGCCATCTGACTGAAACTCTTTTCTCTGCTCTTTTATTTTAGACCCATAAAAATGAGTAGGGCATTATATCATAGATTGCATTCGCCTTCATTGCACAATACCACCTTTTACCTATATAGGCTCTTATTCTGGATTCATCCGCATATCCACGAGCCGATTTTCGGGATTCTGCGCACTGCAATGCTGATGAGCGAGGAAACTGCAAATGATACGGCTGCAGTCGCCAATATTGCAACTGGGGTCGGCATCAACGGACGACACTGTTCAAACACCGGCAACAGCACGAACATATGGAGCAGATACGTTCCATAGCTCGCTTCAGATAGTGGACGGACAACACATCTGTACAGCCAACCGTCATAGGAGATGCAACGAATCACAAGAAATGCCGCCACCGTGGCAAGAAGAACGCCAAGCGAGCAGTATTCAATGCTCATCTCCAAATCAACAGCCTTTGCATACGGAGCGGAATAGGGATACATACCCGAAAGACGGAAGAAGAACCCGCATCCAATTATCGCCGCTCCAACCATCCAAATCGGCAAAGCTACAGCCAACGCTTTTTTGAAAGACAGTGCTGTCGCAAACCGGCGGAACCAAAGTCCAAGAAGCATGTATCCTATAAAACCACTCACATAATGGAACATGCCGAATGAATTCCACGGACATTCACCATAAAGATACGGCACAGCACCGAACCCGAAAAGCGGCTCACCGAACAGATATGTCCAAAGGCGGCGCAGATACGGGAAAAGCGTCGTAAGCCCCCATACGAAAAGCCATCCGCGCAGTTCACGCTCACTGACACGCTCCGCCCACGGCGAAATGAGCGGCATCAGCATGTAAAGCCCGAGCAGCATCGGCACAAACCACAAGTGTCCGCCGGCGGCGGGGAAGTTGAAAAGCATCTGTCCCCAATCGCCCTTGAACCACCATACATATGCACATGCCCACAACACAAACGGCACAACGGTCCGTCCCAGACGGCGGCGGAAAAATTCGCCCGTCCCTCCACGCAAAGGGAAAAGGAGATAGCTTGAAGCCATCACGAAAAGCGGAACGCAAACACGGCAAAAAACTTCCGTTAGCGTAACCCAAACAGCATCGCCACGTGTTGCAATGTAGGTTCCCTCTTCTCCGCCAAGATAAAACGGTTCACAAGCATGAATCGCCATAACCATAAAGCAGGCGATAACACGAAGATAATCAAGAAACACTATCCGCTCTTTCATGTCCTTCATAACTCCTTTTGATATTGGGCTCAATGATGTCGCCATCAATTTCATTGCCTCATATTTTACCACACTATCAACCCTCGACCGCCGTAATTCGTCACCCTTACGGCAACTCTACTTCAACCGTAAAGAACCTAAATGCAGAATTGCCGTCTTCCGGAACATCACTCCATCTACACCTAATTCTCGAACTCCAACTCACAACTCCAACTAAATTCCCCTTCACCTTCAACCTCAGTCTAAAAATCAGTATTCTTCCTCGTCTCCTTTATCCTTCTTAATCTGTTCTTCCAGCTCAAGAAGATAGCGATCATAGTCACTCATGAATAGTCGGTCTTGAACAATGCGATATTTCTCAAACTCAGATTCAGCATAAAGTTGAACCTTATACGCATCGACAGGGTCTCCGGCATACTTGGGCGCATGTTGATCAAACAGCTTCAAAAACTGATCAAGGCGCGTTTTCCAATCTTCCATAGTCAACGGGATTTTGCGCATCGTCTGCATCTCAGCATATTCAAGAAAGGCGTTGACCATTCGTTCTAAAATTCCAAGCTCTTCATTCGTAAGGTAATTCTTGGCAATAACGACATCCGACTTCTTAATTTTCCCTTCTGGACCATCTTCCCAGTTCGTCAAACCCATATTCTTCTTTTCAGCATCTGCTCTTGTATACAGAATTTCCGCTGCAGTATGCCCATGAACAGCACAATGCATTTTATTTTGAACAGTTGCATAAAACAGTCGCGTCAAATTCGATGTACGGTCATAGTCAATGGACGTAGCATAAAGATCGGTAATCTTCTGATAAAACTTACGTTCGCTCAAGCGAATCTCACGAATACGCTCAAGCTGACGCTCAAAATACTTGTCGGTTATTGGAGAGCCGTCTTTTAAGCGCGGCACATCCATCACCCAGCCTTTGATTGTGTATTCACTAACAATTTGATTCGCCCACTTACGAAACGCTATTGCCTTTTCATTGTCGATCTTGAACCCAAGGGCGATTATAACCTGCAAATTATAGTGATTGACCCGATATCTTTTACCATCTTCTGCAGTTATTAAAATTTCTTTAATAACTGAGGTCTTATCTAATTCTGCGTCTAAAAAGAGCTTTCGCAAATGATAAGCAATATTTGGAACTTCTACACCATATACCTGCGCCAGCATCTTCTGACTCATCCAGATATTTTCATCTTCATAGCGAATTTCATATTTTTCTGCACTCACTCCCGTCGATGCAATGTAAGTCAAAAACTGCGCCGCTGACGAGTTTTGTGGCTCCAAATCCCATTTACCTTTATCGCTTTTTTTAGCCATATCAAAACCTCTCAGCATTGGAATTAAGGTTTAGAGAAGCAAAATAGGCGAAAAACGAGCGGTTAAGCGCCACCCTATTCTCGTTCGGTTTTGCAAAACGAGACTTATCCCCCACAATCTTTATGCTTTTCATGTCTTGGATTATACCACACTTCAGTAAATTCTTCCTATAATTCAGCCGAGACTCAATCACCTCGCATGTTTAAGCCTACCGCCCCACGATTCGTCTCTAAGCGGTAGGGCGGTCGCCCCGCGATTCGTCTCTAAGCGGTAGGGCGGTCGCCCCGCGACCGCCGCCCCAATCCTCACCCTTACGGCAATTCTACTTCAACCGTAAAGAACCGAAATGCAGAATTGCCGCCTTCTGGAACATCCCACCACCTTGATTCTGTCGGGACAAAATCGTCGCGACAGAAGGTAAGATATCAAAAAGCCGGAAATGAAATGTCAAAAGAATGTCAAATTTTTTTGACATAGATTTTACAATTCAGCCCAGGCTAACTTTTCCGATAGTTTCCGCCAAAGGGCCACAACAAAAAAATCATCCCTTCTTAAAAGCCACACTCAATCAAAACAATCCCAATTCCCCACCCGTACAACGCGCAGCTTGCGCGTTACATTTTGAAGGGTCTGTCCCTTCAAGAATCAACAGGAATCATTCAATTAATCAAATTTCCACCCCATCTTTTAACTTATCTCATTTTTCCAAAGGGTGTGACCCCAGATTTTCCCACCAAACCACTCCTTTCCCTCTGCGCATCTGCAAGCCGCCAACC
>JAFXEA010000378.1 GCA_017521065.1 Kiritimatiellia bacterium
CAAGAGCCCTACGGCGGCTTGGCCAGAGGACGGTTCCGTCAATTTTGTCGTTTCCGACATTGCCTCGCGCAGTTCAATCCGTTTTGGCGAGTCAGCCTCTCTTTCCGCCGCGCACTTGGGTGCCATTCGGGTAAATGGGAAAATCGTAGCGCAGAATTCCGCCGGATATCTTCGTCCGGTTGCGTTCAGGGTTATCGTACGGTGAGGAGTTGACAATGACGCGCAAACAGTTTTTGGCAGGGGCATCTGCCGCAACAGTCGCCGGTTTGGCTTCTCCGGCATTCGCGGCAACGAAGAAACCGTTTAAGGCTGCTTTGCTTGCCGGGCGATCTTTATTTGGCGGGTCATCTGCATCGACCATGAAAACGAGACTTGGTGCAGACGGTTTCGATATGGCGCTGGTTGATGTTCAGGACAGTATCACCTATCCATCCCATCCTGAAATCGCAACGAAGAATTCCGTGTCGCCAGAAAAGGTTTCGGCGCTGGTTTGCGATTGGAGGAAAAGCGGAATCGAGGTCGTGCCGCTCCTTGATTTCTGCACTGCCCGTGATTCCTGGCTCGGGGTTTATGACCGCATGGTGTGTTCAAAACCGTACGATGCGCTTGTGCGCGATCTGATACGTGATGCGTATGCCGTATTCGGTTCTCCAAAGTTCATCCATATCGGATTCAGCGATGAAGGACGCAGCCAACACCCGCAGGGCGGTTATGCGGTTATGCGTCAGGGCGATCTCTGGATGCGCTATCTTGCAAAGACCTCATCATGGGTTAAAGAGACCGGAGCTCGCACCTGGGCGTGGTTCGACTATCCGTGGGGAATGAAGGACTTCCTTCAGGACTGTCCTCGCGATATCGTGTACAGCAATTTCAAGAGTATTTCAGACAAACGCACATTCGGCCGTTTTTCGCAGGTGGTAAAGGCCGGATGTGATGTAATCCCTTGTGTGCGGACGCCTTCGGATTTGGACATGGCTGAAAGGCTTCCGCAAGATGGTGTTCTTGGCATGATCAAGGAGGTCTCTGTATGATTTGGGCGATGATGCAGCATCTGGGCTACAATATGTGGCACGATGAGGCGATCTGGCGCGGTCCTGGACGCATGAAGTGGTCGAATTTCTGCACAGATCATCTTCTCTGTACGGATGCATCGTGGAATATCAGGATGAAGCGACTGCTTGAACCGGGCTCCGGCACGAATACGCTCGTAATTGACGTGGGAGAGGGGGTCGTGTATCCATCCCATCCGGAAATTGCGGTCAAGGGAAGCTGGAGCGCCGAGCGACTCAATGATGAGGTGAAGCGTCTCAAGGCTGGTGGCCTTACTGTGGTGCCTAAACTCAATTTCTCCACGTGCCATGATTTCTGGCTTGGAGACTACGCGAGAATGATTTCCTCGCCTACATACTACAAGGTGGTGAAGGATCTCATCGATGACACCTGTGAGATATTCGACAATCCTCCCTACTTCCACATTGGCATGGACGAGGAGGGCTACAAATGGTCGAGCGGCAATGCGTACTGCGTGTATCGCGAAGGCGATCTGTGGTGGCATGACATCGCCTTCTATGCGAAATGCCTCGAGAAGCACAACAGCCGTCCGTGGATGTTCTCGAATCCAGGGACGCGCGATCCAAAGGAGTTTTATGCTCGGCTTCCGAAATCGTTTCTTCATTCGCCATGGAGTTATGCGGAGAGCTTCGCTGTGCCGAAAGGTCCTGCTGATTCGGACCATTCGCGGTCAGAGGTCTTTACCGTAATGGGAGATAACGGATTTGATCTCGTTCCTTGCGGCAGCGTATGGTGCGGATCGAAGCTCAAGGCCCGTGGAATGACGGTGAACATAAAGAACTATCCTAATCTCGCGATGTTCTGCAAAAAGCACATTCCGACAAACCGTCTTGCGGGATTCTTCATGGTGCCTTGGTGTACATCTACCAAGGAGAGCGATTTCAAGTTCATGGCGGGATGCGATATGACTGACGTAGCCCGTGCGTGGTTCGAAGGAAAGGATCAGATATGACAACAGCAGTTATGTTTTCATTTGCCGTGATGGCTGCGGCTATTGTATGGGATGCGCGGCCTCCGCAGACTGTGGAGGCTGTGAAGGGGGAGGCCGTATCGCTTTTGCCGCCAGGCAAGCGCTTTAAGCTTGTCTGGAATGACGAATTCAACGGCAGCAGCCTTGATACGTCAAAGTGGATGTACCGCACAAACTACATGGGCGAGCGGGCGAGTTGGTTCGCCGGGCCGGAAGACGATACGCTTGAATTCAAAGACGGCATAATGTACATGAAGCTGAAGAAGCGTCCCGATGGACAGTTCTGCTCCGCCAGCCTTCAGACGGGCAACCGCATCTGGGATGAGCCGGTCGATCCTGAAATGAGCGACCGTGGCCAGAACGGCTTTCTCCGCTGGTCATACAGGAAGCGTGAGCCCCCGAAATTCGAGCACCGCTACGGATATTACGAATGTCGATGCCGGCTTCAGCGCAAGCCGGGATGGTGGAGCGCGTTCTGGCTCAATTCGATCGACATCGGCGCGACGCTCGACGCTGCGCGGAGTGGCGTGGAGATAGATGTCATGGAGTCGTTCGTGCCGGGCGAGGTCATTCCGCACTGTTTCCATTACAATGGTTACGGACCAGACTACAGGGTTTTCGTTACGCCGCGCATGAAAAGAGGGGAGAAGCCGAAGACCAGTCCGCATATCCTCAAGCTCGGATCGGAAGAGTTCCATACCTACGGACTGCTTTGGGAAAGTGACGGGTTCACCATTTTCGTCGACGGCAAGCAGCATGGTGAGAAGGTCGGGAAAGGGAAGGGCGAAGTGGTTTCGCAGACGAAAGAGTTCATCTACCTTACGACAGAG
>JAFXEA010000379.1 GCA_017521065.1 Kiritimatiellia bacterium
GAATAGCCCCGGCAGATTTCCAATCGCCGGAAGATGGTTGAGCACGGCACTGCGTCCGCATCCAACAACCCCGACCGCTATCTCGTCCGTTACAGCCATCTTCAGCCCAGAAGTTCGTTCACCTTCTTCATGACGGCAAACGCGTCCGCAACATACACGACATCGGCCTTGCCCTGCGCCCAGCCGCAGTTCGCGTCAAGGTTGATGGTGCGGCGTTCGTTGATGAAGCGCCAGCCGACGACATGGGGCTCCTCGCCGTGGCAGCAGGTCGCAAGACCCTTCTGGTGGCGCGGAGTGGAACCGGTCTGGCCGACCTGGTTCATGTGGCTCATGAACGTGAATGCGGCAGCAGCCTCTGGCATGTCCACAAGAGACTTGGATGAGCCGAGCGAAGCGTTAGCCTTCGCGGTGAAACCTGTGATCGTTGCAGCGGCCTCCTCGAAGTGAACGGCTCCGTCTGCCTGCTTCTTCGTCCAGCCGGCGCCGGCGACGAAAAGAAGTTTCGCATCGGGCTTGATTGTGGACTCTCCGCCCGTTCCGGCGTTCTCGACGCCGTTGACGGTCGTGCGGGTTGCAGCTGCGGCATCTTCCGTGAAAGCGACGCACTCCGCACCTGTCTTGGCGCAGATCTCATCGAAAAGCGAGGGATCGGTCACGATCACCCACGGCTTGGCGGCGCGTGTGAACTCGGTAAAGATGCGCTGGCGGTAAACCCAGCGGCGTTCAACGGCCTTGCCGTCCACGACCTCGACGTCGACGACGTTGGTGTCGATCTCCGCACCGGCGCGGAACGCCGCCGCAGGGGCGGAGCGTTTCACGCGGGAGTTTCCAGACATGAGAACCAGGTCGGCTCCGCTCGCCTTCACAGCCTCGGCGATGGCGGGAACGTCCTTTGCGAACGTTCCGTTACCTTCAATCTTAAATGCTACGATCTTCATGCCTTCACCCACTCCACGATTTCCTTGGCAATATCCTCAACGGACATGTCCTTCTTGACAACTGTATCGCGCTTCGAGGCGGGGACCTCCGCCTTCTGCCATGCGATGCCGCCCGTTCCGACGTTTGCGACAGGCGCCTTCATGAGCGCCGGCATTATGCCGCGCATGTTCATCATGCCCGTCTGCGGATTGTTCGGAGGCTCGGGCAGGCTGCCTGTCGCCCATCCGATCGCCGCCGGAAGGCCCGAACAGGTGGAGACAAGGTACTTACCGCCCTCGATGCGCTCCTTGACGGAGAAGGAATCGTCCTCGGACATCTTGAGTTCATCGACCGCGTTGAAGAATTCTGTCACGCCGAGCGACTCCGCAACGAACTGCAAAGTTACGCCTGCATCACGCGACGCGCTGGCGCATCCGCCGAAAATGAAGTCCGGAGCAGCCGACATGGACTTGATCGCCTTCGCAAGTTCAAGCGCCGTCTCCTTCGCGTCCGTGAAGCCGCCCGCAGGGGCGTTCACTGCAACTAGTTCGAGCGGCACCTTCTGCGCTACGGTCATCATAAGCTGCTGAAGCTTCGCCTTGGGGCCAAGCGCCACAAGCGTCACCTTGGAGCCGGGACGCGCCTTTGCCAGCGCAGCCGCCTCGTAGAGCGCACACGCCGCCCACGGATCGAGAACAGACGGAAGCATCTGCTCATTCTTTAGTCCGGGCCCCTGCGGGGTCTGGACCGGTTCAAGAGTCTGCAACGGATCGGGAACAAGTGATCCGCACACAACAATGTTCAATGGTTTTGCCATCTATAGCCACCTACCTTGATTTTAATGATTGCTTACGATTATATCATAAACCTTTTCCAAAATAAACCCTACGGAAATACTGATTTTGCCCGTAATTTGACCCTATTTCACATCCTAAAATAACCATTTGTTGCATTTGCCAACTCTGCATAATGAGTTCACCGCACCTTACCGCCTCGCTGATGAAAGAAACCTCTCCGCAGTCCTTTCCATGCGTGCCAAAACCCTTGAAGAGGCTCTTATGGACTCCGTTGTGCGTGGAAACGACATCCTATTGGGTGAAGTTTTTGAAGCATTCAAGTGCTCCCGAGAAGAAGAGAGGTCAAGAAAACAAAAATGGCGATGTACTGCAGCGTCCTGACCTCAGTCGCCGACAGCCTGGGGATGGAGACCAAAATGAGCGCCGTCACACCGACAATGGCGAAAGACAAGGCGGTCTCGAAGAGACCGCCCTACCAATTTTGACTCACAATATCATCAACGCATCTATCGTAGCTGTCAAATCTTCGCGAGGGCCTGCTTGAGGTCGTCTATCAGATCGTCCGGATCTTCGAGACCAACAGAAAAACGAATCAAGTCCGGCGGAATCCCGGCGGCCTTGAGCTGCGCATCGGTAAGCTGGCGGTGCGTATGCGAGGCGGGGTGAAGCACACAGCTCCAGGCGTCCGCGACATGCGTAACGATGCCGATGAGCTTGAGCGAATCCATGAACTTGATGGAGGCCTTGCGTCCACCCTTGATGCCGAACGTCATCACGCCGCACGGTGACGGTCCGTCAAACTGTTTTCTCACAAGCTTCCTGTACGGAGAGTCGGAGAGTCCGGCAAAATTGACCCACGCGACCTTCTTCTGTGTCTTGAGCCACTTGGCGATCTTGAGCGCACTCTCCGCATGGCGACGGATGCGCACATGGAGTGATTCGAGCCCAAGATTCAGGAGATACGCATTGAACGGAGATGCGATAGACCCGAAATCGCGCATCAGGTGAGCGGTGCACTTCGTGATGTAGGCGAGCTTTCCGAAGGCCTTCGTGTAGGAGAGACCGTGATACGACTCATCCGGCTCCACAAGCCCCGGGAACTTGTCGGCATGCTTCTCCCAGTCGAAGTTTCCGCTGTCGACGATGCAACCGCCGACCTGCGAGGAGTGGCCATCCATGTACTTCGTA
>JAFXEA010000380.1 GCA_017521065.1 Kiritimatiellia bacterium
AGCTTTTTGTGGAGTATAATTTGGATATGGAGTATCAGTATTTGTAGGTTCTATGGAAGTATCTCTAAAGGAATATACAAAGACAGCTGCAGCGAGAAGCCGGTCAATACGCTGGAAGTGCGGCCATCAGATGCGCCGGAGGACAGGAAGGCGCGTTTCCCTCGCAAGATCAACGTGTACGGCAAAGGCATTGGCGAGGTGGTCAAGTCTGTCACAGGAATGATGGGGGATCCTGTACGCGCATCGTACAGGATGTCTTCGGATGATCTGTACGTCCGCGCCCGCATCAAGTCGCCGGAGCATCCGCGCGCCCGCGCATATCAGCATCCCAAGTGCCTGATGGCCTGGACTCAGCCATACCTGAACGCAAAATAACAGCACTAGTTCCGCCGCATACCGCGATCCTCCGCCCAAGGGTCGCGGAACGTTATGCGTCGGTATTCTTCGGTGGAGATGCGGCTGGCGGCAATGGAGTTTCTGCAGGTAATCAATGGCGATGCCACATAGAGACAATGCGATTGAGGGGATCTAACGGCTAGATGCTCTTTGGGAGTTTACGGAAACGATTTGAAATGGAGATACAAAAAATATTAGATTAATTTAATGCTTTCTCTTGATTCTTGGAGGGCCCCTGAATAAGTTTGGTTGGGAGGCTATATTATGCGATTTGAGGGTTGTTTTTCTAGCGGCTGAATCTGCGCCATTGGCGGTGAGATTTAGCGTAACATTATTGGTGCATCTGTTCAAGGGGTGCTTGCAATAGATGAAAGAGGGCGGCCGACAAGGGCCCTCAAAAGCGAGGTTGCAAGGTGGACGGCCGGAATTATGGGACACAGTTCGGCCATCAACACTGAAATGGATTTTGCATAGCGGTAGCCCTTTGAAAACGTGAGAATTGGCACGATGTTAGACCTTTGAAAACGTTGTGAGTTAAATGATTGCATTGCTGGTTTACTGCTTGAACGTTATGGTACAATATACGGCATGAAAGAGGCCGTATTGTCGTCATGTTGAGAGACAAGGCTGTCTTTCACATGTTATTTTAATAAAACAAGGAGTTGCAGAGATGGTTAAGATAGACAGAAGAGGTTTTCTTGGCGGAGCGATGGCTCTCATGGGTGTTGGTGGATGCCGTTCGCTCGGAATCGTCGGGGAGAAGCCGAATCTTGTTTTTGGTGTGATAAGCGACGTTCATGTCACAACGCCGGAATCTACGGAGGTGTTCGTCCGTACGCTTAAGTATTTCCGCGACCGCAAGGTTGACGCCGTGATGGTGGCAGGCGACCTTACGGACTGGGGACTCAAGAGCAGCTACAAATATCTTGCCGATGCCTGGTACAGCGTGTTTCCGAACGACCGCGCTCCCGACGGACGTAAGGTCGAAAAGCTTTTCTGCACCGGCAACCACGATTATGACGGCTTCTGGTATGGAGACATGACGCTCGATATGCACGTGCAAGGCTATTCCGAGGATGAGGCCCTCGTTAAGTTCGGAATGAAGAAGTGCTGGGAGGAGGCGTTCAACGAGCCGTTCGCACCAGTCCGCCGCCGCACTGTCAAGGGATATGATTTCATCAGTGCGGAATGGAAGGAAGGCAAGCCGTGGAATGTCGCCGCCGATGAATGGTTTGCGCAGAATGGCAAGACGCTTGATCCGAAGAAGCCGTTCTTCTTCTTCACGCACTATCCGTTGGGCGGCACCACATCCTGCACGAAGCCGGATGCGCCGACCGTGAAGGCGTTGAAATCCATGCCGAACGCCGTGGCGTTTTCGGGGCATTGTCACTGGACTCTTAACGACGAGCGTTCAATCTGGCAAGGAGGATATACGGCGGTGGCGGTTCCGTCTCTTTCCTATTCATGCATTCCTGCAGGTTATGAAAATGGTGGCGATTCCCGTAGGGGCGATCCAAAGACCTCCATGCAGAAGATTCCGGCGCGTCCGAAACTTGAAGAGGCGCAGGGGTACGTCGTTTCAGTGTTCGACAACCGCATGGAGATTGAACGTCGCGATTTCACGCATGGAGTCGAGGCTGCTCCTGCATGGATCGTCACGCCGCCCACTGCGGATTCGAAACCGTTCGCGTTTGAGAACAGCTTCAAGCGCACACCTGTTCCGCAGTTCCCGGCCGATGCCTCGCTAAAGACGTATATCGCAAACACAGAGGATCGCGATGGACATTGGGCCATCATGATGATGCTCGACTTCCCGTCCGCGAAGGCGCATAAGGGCCGAGTCTATGACTACGAGGTCCGCATCGAAATGGAGAATGGTTCCATACCTGTTGTGAAGCGATTCCTCGCTCCTGCGTTCTACAAGCTTGAGCGTGACGAACCAGCCTCCCAGAGTTTTGCGTTCAATGCGAAGGATCTGCCGGAGGTCGGCAGATACCGTTTCTGCGTCTATCCGCGAAACTGCTTCGGCGCGTGCGGCAGGCCGATAGAGTCCAAGGTGTATGAGAGCAAGCCTGGCAAGGATAAGGTGCTCAAGAAAGTAAAGGCCTGATGTCATGAGCTTGAAGACGATAAAGTCGATTCTGTTTGCGGCGGTTGCTTCGCTGAGCTCCGTATCTCCTGCTGTCGAGGATGAAGATGACGGATATGAGCTGGACCGCTGGTATGCAGGTGCGTCAGCTACGCTTGTCATGCCGCAGGGTGGATGTGATATGCGTCGGCTTGGCGGCGCGACGGCGCGGGTCGGATATTATGTCAGTGAGGCGTTAGCGGTTGAAGCTGATGCGGCTTGGCTTGAGGATTGCGCAGGTCTTGGCGTTCAAGGTCTGTGGCATTTCTGGGGATATGAACGGTTTGATCCTTTCTTGACATTTGGCGCAAGAGGGTGGATTGACGGCGATCTGGGACCTGTTGCAGGACTCGGCGCGTTCTATCATCTCACGGACAACTGGTCGCTTCGCGCAGATGCACAGGCGACCCTTGGGATCGACTGCGACTGCGACATGGTGTATTCACTCAGTGTCGGTGTGCAGTATGCTTTCTGACGGCAAAGGAGCCGATTGGCAATGGCGGATGGTGACTATGAAAGAGATTTCCAGCGAAAGGCCGAACTCGAAAGAATTGGCCGAATACTTCGAGCTTCTAAAGTTTCAGACGGTGGGTGCGGATCCGATGCACCTCAGGGACTGCGTCCAATGCGCGATGTGGTTGAAGAAATGGCTCGAAGGGATCGGGGCTGACGCACAGCTGCTTCTGCCGCAGGGGGAAAGCGTCTTGAATGCACCTCCGCCTGTTGTGTTCGCGGAGCGCCTTGGCGACGAAGGTGCGCCAACGGTTCTTTTCTACGGACATTACGATGTCCAGCCGCCGGATCCGGTCGAGGAATGGAATACGCCGCCGTTTGAGCCGACAGAGAAGGATGGAAGGGTATATTGTCGCGGTGCTCAGGACGATAAAGGACAGTTTTTTTCGTTTTTATGCGGAGTGCGTGATTTTTTGGAAGAATTTAAAGGGTCTGTCCCCAAAAAAGAAGGGTCTGTCCCCACATTCAAGTTCCTTTTGGAGTGGCAGGAGGAGAGTGGAAGTGGGGCTATTGCCAAGATTGCCGCC
>JAFXEA010000381.1 GCA_017521065.1 Kiritimatiellia bacterium
ATCACGGATTTTGCATAAGAAAGAACCAAGTTCTTCCTGTCAGTTTTCGTTGGAATGGAGGCCACCGGAGCCTGCCGTGAACACGATATTCGACTTGTCTGTGCCCGGCTGGAGCTTTGCGCAGTTCCAGATGCAGGCGCCGCAGTGTATACACTTCTCGCGGTCGAACTTCGGCGGCTCGCCGTCTTCATCTGCCGGCATGAGGGCCTGGGCGCTGCATATCTCGATACACGTCAGCTTCGTGCACTTGCGGCACAGATCCGGATCGGCAAAACGCACATGGTCCGCAAAGCCGGGAGCCGCCTGCACCTTGCCACCGATAAGGAGTGCATCCTGATGGAGAAGCAGAAGCTTGCCGTCATAAGGAATCTCAGGCCAACCACAGGCGTCCATCACCGCGTCGTGAAGCGGCTTGCGGACCTTCTTCGCTTCGCTCACGCCTTTTGCAAGGGCCTCGCGGTCACACTTGCGTCCTTGCATAGCCTCGTAGAGTTCCGGTATGCGATTGGCGGGCGGCACGGACTTGAACAGTCCGCCAAGATGGAACAGTCCGCCGGTCATGCCGCAAAGCCCTTCGCCCACCATTCCCCAGAAGAACGACTTGTTGAATCCGGCTCGTGCGTTCGTGGCTTTCTTGAGCCTGCGCCCAAGCTTGGACGAACGGCGTTCAGCTACATATGTCTCCTCAAGGTTCGCCTTGGTGAAATCCTTGCCTTCCGAAAGAAGCTTGAGGACGTTCTTTGCAAGCATGACACCCGATTCCCACGCCTCGTCCACACCGGCGTTCGCCAAACAGTCCGTAGTGCCTGAGCCTTCGCCGATGCGGGCGAATCCGTCTCCGCATAGGAACGGCTCGCCTTCCGTACCGGATTCCTGGATGGACTTTGCGCCCCAGGACACAAGCGTGCCGCCTTCGATATGGCGCCAGATGTACGGATGCATCATCCAGTGCTGGAGGTAACGGTACGTGGTGCGAACCGGAGTATCCTGCCACGGCGCGACGAAAATTCCCATGGATGCGGTGCGGTTCGGATGCACATAGAAGAAGCCGAAAATCTCAGGCTCAGGGAAACCAAGCGTATGGATAACGGTTCCCGGCTCAAGCTTGCAGCTTTCGGGGAGCTGCACAACCGCCTTCATGCCTACGCCCCAGTCATAGCGAGAGTGACCTTCAGGAAGGCCAAACTTCTCGTCAAGGACGCGCCCGACGGCACCGACAGGTCCATCTGCGACAACCGTGAGGCCTGCCTTCACGTCCATGCCCGGCATATAGCAGTCGGTGGGCGTTCCGTCCTTCTCTACGCCCTGATCCGCCATACGCACGCCAACGACCTTGTCGCCATCGAAAAGCGGTTCTGCCACAGGGGAGCCAGGCCAGATCTGCGCCATGCCGGTCTCCATCACCTTGCCGGCCGCCCAACCCATGAAGGAACCCATGTTGAGCACAAGGCCGCCGCGCTTGTCCATGAACGGCGGCGTAAAAGGAAGTTCGCGGGCATTGAACTCTCCGCTCTTCATGATTATGCCGCCCGCCTTGAAGCAGGCGTCGATGAACTTCGTTCCGGCGGAACGCTTGGAGCATCCGAGATGGTCGAAAAGGTACGCGGTCTCCTCACCGGTCACATCAGCGGCATTGGGAATCTCCTTGGCGAGATCGACATCTGGAAAGGTGCTGCGGATCGCGTCAGCCTTTGTGACGATTCCCGAAACGCCAAAGCCCGTATCGTCAGCGCGCTCATAGCACATCACCTGAAGCGGCATGCCGGGCATCACCTTCGACTCGTAGAGAGGCGTACCGTCCTCCTTGGTCTTGGCGAGCTCTGGGGTGAGCGTGAGAAGGAATCCTGCGGAGGCAGGACCGAATCCCGTCACCACAATGTCTGTTTCCATTACCTGACGGTCCATGTCCTGACCTCCTGACATTTTTCGTTACCGCAATTACGTGCGGTAGTTGGGAGCTTCCTTGGTGATTGTGATGTCGTGCGGACGCGCCTCGCGCTGACCCGCCGCCGTCACGCGGTAGAACTTGCCGCGCTCCTGAAGTTCCTTGACAGTCTTCGTGCCGCAGTAGCCGAGCGAAGCGCGGAGACCACCGCAGAACTGCGTCATGATCGAACTGACATGACCAGAGTATGGCACCATTCCCTCGATGCCCTGCGGAACGAGATCGTCCTCGGACTCGTTATCCTGGAAGTAGCGGGCGCGTGACCCCTTACCGTTCTTGAGCGCGGCCATGGAACCCATTCCGCGATAGACGACATACTGACGCCCGTTGGAGTAGATCTTCTCGCCCGGACTCTCTTCCGTACCGGCAAGCACGGAGCCGAGCATCACGCTGTCGGCACCGGCGGCAAGAGCCTTCGGCACGTCACCGGACAGCTTGATGCCTCCATCGGCGATGACCGCCACGCCGGAGCCGCGAAGAGCCTTGGCGGCGGAATAGACCGCAGTAAGCTGAGGGATGCCGACTCCGCAGACGACGCGCGTGGTGCAGATGGAGCCAGGACCGATACCGACCTTTACAGCATGGGCACCTGCCTTAGCGAGAGCGACCGCCGCCTCGCCTGTCGCGATGTTGCCTGCAATGACGTCAACCTTCGGAAAATGCTTGACTATGTACTTCGTCATGTCGATGATGCCCTTGGAGTGACCATGGGCGGAATCGACCACCACAACGTCAACACCGGCCTCAGCGAGCTTCTCCATGCGCGAGAGATCGCCCTTTCCGCCTGAGACGGAAGCTGAGACGCGAAGACGGAACTGATCATCGCAGTTGTAGGTCGGGTTCTGGTTCTCAACGAGACGCTGCACATCCGTGAATGAGTAGAGACCGACGATGCGCCCCTTCTTGTCGACGAGCGGAAGCTTGCCGATCTTGTTCTCGCGCATGATTTCGTACGCCTTCTTGAGGGAGGTGCCGGCCTTCGCCGTCACCATCGTCTTCTGCATCACGTCCGAAAGCTTGCGAGCCTGCATGGGGGCGAAGCGCATATCGGACGCTGTGATCATGCCGACAAGCCGGTCATCATCATCGAGCACTGGGAAACCGTTGAACTTAAGCCCCATGCGCTTCTTCTCGGAACGGAGGAATGAGATGTCATCGTTCGCATGGAAGCATACGGGCTTGGAGATGAGACCGTTAAGGTAGTTCTTGACCTTGGCGACTTCCTTGGCCTGCTCATCTTCCTCAAGGTTCTTGTGAATCACACCAATGCCGCCCGCAAGAGCCATCGCAATCGCCATGGGTGCTTCGGTCACCGTATCCATGGCGGCGGAGATGAACGGAATCTTCATCTTCTGGCGGGAGGTGAGGTTCGTTTCGAGAGATGTGTCATCGGGCAGGAAATCCGCATACTGCGTCACAAGCGTGACATCATCGTACGTAAGCCCCTCGAACGGGAACGTCGCCATGAATTTATCAAGATATCTGTTCATGCTCTACCTTTTTTCCTTTGCACATGCGTACTCTTCAGCACACATGCCCTCTAAAACTGAATTGCGCCTTATTATACCATAAACCGTTTTCCGTGAAAACCCCGTTGAACC
>JAFXEA010000382.1 GCA_017521065.1 Kiritimatiellia bacterium
AGCCCGACCGCCCACACCATCTCGACGCACCACACCGTCCTGTCGGCGGGGTAGATGCCCAGCACGACCGCCACGCACAAAAGCGCGGCATCCATCGCCGTGCACCTCGTCGCCACCATCAATTTCTTCATCGCCGTTTTCCTTTCATTGGCAATTGGCAACATTGTCATTGACAACACTTCCACATCTTGACCGCCGTAGCCTTGGCGAAGGTGGTTGGCAACATTTCACGCCGATTCGTGCAAATGGTTTCATGGGTTACTCTCTCAATTGCCGAAACGGAGGATTACACCATCGTCATCCGAGAAGGCTCCGCTCTTCTCAAGACGGCTCTTCATTGTCTCGAAATCGCCAAACGACAGCCATCTGCCGAACTCCCAGAGCCTCGCCATGGCGGCGACAAGCACCTCCGGATCGCCATCGCGAGAAAGCCGCCTCAGTGCCCCGATGTAGTCGGGACGGAATACGGTGGGGACAATAATCTTCGTCTGTCCCGCCGCAGTCAGTTCGGCGTTCATCATCAGGCGCGAAATGCGTCCATTGCCGTCGGCAAAGGGATGGACTTCGCTCGTAAAAAACATGATGAACACCGCTCTTGCGAAAGGATGACGGATCGAGCGCGACATATCAAACCCGCGCTTTAACGTGCCGCGCACCCTGTCGAACGACACGAAATGCGTGTTCCCGGCGCGATTGTCGCGCGTCTTGAACAGTCCCGGCGCACATGACGGACGGCCCGACATTACAACGCGGTGCCGTGATCTCAGAATCTCCAGAAACTCGTCCGCCGTCTCCGCCCGCCTGCACATCTCCCGCCGATTGGACGCGATGGCGTAGGTACCGAGTATGTCGTGGCTGTCGGCGTCGCGCGTTGGAATCGCCACACCCGTCTCTACGATGCGCCGCGCCTCGTCCAACTCAAAGACTGTTCCTTCAATGTAATTCGAGAAATAGCTCTCGAAGAATGCGAACGTGGCGTAGTCATCATCAGAGACGTTTTCGTCATGGCATTCCGAGAACTCCTTGCCGGCAAGATGCTCCAGCAATTTTCCGAAAAGCTCTATTCGATGGCTGTCGAACGGCTCGCCCGCGGCACGCGCCAAGGCAACGCTTGACTTTAGCACATTCGCCGGACGGGTCGAAAGAAGCGCTCCGACCATTTTGTCCAGACGCGCAAAAGCGTACGCCATCCCCGTCGCCGCTGCAACTGCCCGCGCCTCGTCGCGCAACTTGTTAAGTGCCGCCTCGCCACCAGCCGCAAACTCGGCCTCCAGCCGCTCCTCGATCACCTCCGTCGGCAGACATTTTTCCACCCCGCCTTGCGTCCGGTCGGGTTCGAGGTTCTCCAAGACCGCCCTCGCATGGGATGACACTCCAAGTCCCTCCATGAACGGGTAATCGGATGGGAGGGATTCCGGCGTCGATATGAAATGTATCGTCAATCCCGGCAACGCCACCTTGCGTGTGTACTTGTATCCGAGAAAGACGTGTCCCTCATGTGGCGCATATTCAAACGCAGTCCGATAACTAAGGCGAGCCCCTGGCCAAAGCTTTCCGACAATCGTCCAGATGTTGCGGCGGACGATGTTCTCCGGCGAATCAGATTGATTCGTCGAATACAAGCGCGGCGCAAGCCTAACCACGCGCCCATCCCGTTTGAGGCGAGCCAAAAGCTTTGCCACAGCAGGACTTGACGATCCCACAATGACTTCATTCAGACTTTGTAGATTTTTTTCGATCTCGGACATGAACCCTTCCTCTTGCAGTCAAGAATTTTCCAACATTATATTATATATAGCGAAAACATTCAATCACAAATACAACAAATACGGTGAGACGAGAGGCATGAATCAATCCCCTTCGCTGTTTTTGGAATTAAGCGCGGCGGCAAGGTTGACCGCCTCTTCCTTCGTAAACTTTCCAGTTATGAGGAATTCACCCATATCGATTTCCGTCTGTATGATGGGTGCCGCCGCAAGTTCGCCATTCACGACGATAGCAAGCGCTCGCCCTTGGTTAGAGGAGTTCTTCGCGCCATGTGGCTGGTAGTCACGCGTCAGTCGTGCAAGACGACCGCGTCCTTCTGGCGTCAGTTTGGCGGAAACTTCGTAGAAGCCCTCGTTGAAGAGCGATTTGGACGCCCGTGCCGAGACAATGTCCTCCATTGACAACTCCACTTCATCGCAGACATAGTAAATGGCGTCATCTTTCCCTCGTACGCGCATGAGTCTGTAGCCTTCAATTTGCGGCGCCGCTGCCAGCATTTCGTCCGTCAACCGACCGTTCGCCTTCAATTCGCGTTCAAGGCGGTCGTTTTCGGGATGGCAGAGACGGAGTTCAAGCGTAGCCGTCGGGCTGTGCTCCATCGCTTCGTCAAGAGGGATGTCCTCAGCCTCGAACGGAACGTGGCGCATGGTGATTGAAAGATTCAGCAGCGTGAAGACGAGAAAAGCGACAAGTAGCGACCATGCACGTATTTTGTGCGCTGCACAGGATATGCACACTTGCGCAAAGTCGCGCCGTCGCAGATAGCGATAGATGAGCAGCGCGGGAATGGCCGCCAATATGCAGTCGAACGAACCTCGCGTCAAGCACATTGCGGTAAATCCGAATTCCTGCAGAATCGCATTGTACATGCGCCAACGTGGCGAAGCCACTCCATCAACGATGAGATACCACACTAGATCTACAAACTCAATGAGATTGCCCATCGGCTTAATCAGCGCGGCGAAAGCAATCACCGCAATAACGCCTGCTTGTTTCTTTGTCATAGTTGTTTTCCTTTCATTGACAATTGGTATTGGTACTGGCAACACTTCCACATCTTGACCGCCGTAGCCTTGGCGAAGGTGGTTGGCAACATTTCCCGCCGATTCGTGCTAATGGTTTCATGGGTTGCTCCTTTCGGTCAAATTGAGTTCCTCAAGCCTTGCCATCCAATAAATGCGCCAATCGTTATGAAGCTCAGGCAGGCATAGCGAGTCAAAGGGTTATTGGTGCAAACCGCTTTCCTGAGCAATGCAATATACACAACGTATGAGATCAACGCGACTGGAAACACAATCGGAGAACCTCCATGTCCAAACAATCCGGCGGCAAAGAACAGCGGGCCAACAAACAAAGCAATTGTCGCCATGAAAGCATACA
>JAFXEA010000383.1 GCA_017521065.1 Kiritimatiellia bacterium
CCCGATTCCAGTATTCGTAAGCGGGCGGGCTCATGAGAAAGTCAATCTTTCCCCTTACACCATCGAGAAACCGTTTCGTCGAAAAGTGTGCCTTCATATGGCCGTTGCCATATTCCATCAGCGTCATAACATAACCGAAATACGTTCCGATCAGCTTATTTTCGCCGATGATCTCTCTTGCCTTGCAGCACATTCTTATCGCGCAATCAGCCATGGCGCGGGAGTAGAAATCATGATAGGCAAACGCTCTTAGATGCCTCGAAAGATCCCAGACGACGGAATACGGCGAATCGAGAATCACTCTGTCCGACATGGGCGGTATGGATACATCCTCGAGATCGGGATAGAACTTTTTTGCGAATTCTGAAAATCCGCGTTTTGCCACAGGCGAAAAATCAAGCGCCGCCTCCTTGTCCACCGAATCCCACCCGAGCCATTCCGCAGTATGCCCTGAATTGATGCGGTATCCTACGACCCTGTTTGCATACGGAGAACGTTCTATGTGCCTGATCACCTTCTCCACCATTTTCAGCATGTCATCAATGGCTTTCGAGGACGCGAACGAATAGTTGACCGAATTCGCGTTCCTTTTGTTGAGGGCTCCTTTCTCGTCACGTACGATCTCATCAAGATTTGCGTCCCGCCAATCCGGTGGCGGATACACTGTAATATCCCAGATCAACATCGAATCGGGATATCGCCGGATATGCCACATTGCCTTTCTGTCTAATTCGGAAGGATCGAACATATCCTTTTTCGGCCACCATTTCCTGGAACCATTCCACACCGTCACAAAATTTAGCGGTGCCGTGGAGTGCCGCACCTCGCGGTCGCTGCGAACGGTTCCCCATAGCGCATATACGGGTTTGCCGTCCACCGTGAATTGAGGACGCCCTTTCACGTTCTGTACGCGCACCCTCTTTGGCACACTCCAGTCTATGGCATCACTTGGGCAGCAGGCTCGCACCTCGAAATCATGCATCCCCACCTTGCCTTCTGCCCTTTCCGTTGCGCCTTCGCCGCTCCATGTCTCTGGTACGATATCTGACCACATGTCAGCATCGAAGGCTGAAGTGCCGCAAAACGCACATTCCGCCAGGGATGCAAGAGCAAACGCCATCGACAATAAATGCTTCATTTCAAATATCCTCTACTCTATATGAGAATTACAACATATCCGTTGCCTAGAATGATATCATTTTAACACCATCTTGATGTATTGTTTTGCACAACAAAAATATATCCATTCTAACAACTATTTCCGCATCACATGTTATAATACACCCATGCAAAAACCAAAAAACGTCTTGATCGCACTGGAGATGAACGAAGCTTCCGGACGGAAGCAGCTCGCCGGCATACTACGCTATCTCGGAGCGTCCAGACATTGGAACATCCGGCTTATGCAATGCGCCAAGAATCTCACTTCCGAGACGGCCAAGGCGCTGTCGACAAACCATTTCGATGGCTTGCTTACCGGCATCAATGCCAGTGACGCAGATGATGACACAAGGCAACTGCTCTCAACATATCCGATTCCTGCGGCATTCATGGATGCAGAACCACATCGATCAACGGCTGCTAAGAGTTCTTCACGAGCATTCATACGGATCGACAACGCTGATGTCGGGCGTTCTGCGGCAAGGCATCTTGTTTCGCTGGGAAACTTCCGAAGCTTCGGATTCGTCCCTGAAAAAACAAATCCACACTGGTCTTCAATGAGGGAAAGCGCGTTCTGCGCAGAACTGAAACGCAGGGGAAAGAGCTACCTGTCGTTTAAATCCACTACTGTCGAAGAGACCCGATACCGCAAGGAGCTCGCAGACTGGCTCATAACATTGCCGAAACCTGCCGCAGTGTTCTGCGCATGGGATGAAAGCGCTGTCATCGTCGCCACAATCTGCACCGAATGTCAGATATCCGTACCTGAACAGATTTCGATTCTTGGTGTAGATGATGATGAATTTCTGTGCAATCTGGTGTCTCCACCTCTGTCTAGCATACGTCCAGACTTCGAAGGTGAGGGCTTTCTTGCAGCGAAGACGCTTGACATGATGATGTCCCGCAAAAAAACCGTACGGCTTCGTTCGACAGTGTGCAAAGTGGACGGCATTACGGAACGCGGTTCAACACGTCCACTCTCCCCTTCCGGATTCATTGTCCAACGGGCATTGGATTACATCGACCGAAACGTCTGCAACGGGATTTCCGTACCTGATGTGGTTGCCCATCTTGGCGTATCACGCAGCCTCCTGTCGCTTAGATTCCGCCAGATCCAGAAGAAATCCATCCTGGAAACCATCCGCAACAGACGAATGCAAGAGGTCAAAAGACTGCTTGCAAACACCACATATCCTATATCGCGCATAGTCTCGACATGTGGATTCAAAAGCGAAAACAGCCCCAAAAACCTGTTCCGCAAGATGTTCGGAATGACAATGTTCGAATATCGCAAACGAAACTTCGGCAAATCCATGTGCAAATAGCGACAATGTATCCCTATTTCCGCATCTGGTTCGAAACACATAGAACAGCAAACACCACCATCACAAACAGATGATGGCACAGCGGCCACTTCTCTCCAGCAATCACAACCTCCCCCCCCCACTATCATCCCAATCTCCACATTGCGCTCCTGCTCGCCCGAAAGGACGACGCCATGGGATGGATGCTGTCATTACCTGTGAAGAACCTGCAAATATAAGTACTAAATCAAATGTCCTACACGTCTTACTCGTCCTACACGTCCCCAAAGCCAATTGCAAAGAGCAACGCCCCCATCAAACCTACCAAACAAAGAAAGGAATGAAACTGAAAGTGAACTGCAAGGAGGTATGTAAGCAGCTCTGGGCGGCAGCACCAGACCCGCCGACAAATGAGAATACGGTTAGACAACAAACGACAAGGCGCATTCAATGAACGCGCCTTGTCATTTACCTTACAGTCTCATCAAGAATGACTTATTTGCCGCCGGAAAGAGCGGCTTCGCCAATGGCGTTATCCTTGAAGCGAAATACGAGAATCGCCTTGTCGCCATCGTCGAGGGCGTAGGCGTAGGAATATTCGATATCCGCACCGGCGGCGTCAAGCTTGGCCGTGAGTTCCGCCATGCCGCCCGGACGGTTCGGCACCGTAGCCATGACGACATCCGTTTCGCGCACGGCGAATCCGGCGGCGGTGAGGACCTCACACCCCTTCACGTGATCATCGACTATCATGCGAACGATGCCGAAGTCCGCTGTGTCGGCGAGTGAGAGCGTCGCGATGTTGATGCCAGCCTTGGCGAGCGTACTGCAGATTCCGGCGAGCTGACCGGGCTTGTTCTCAAGAAAGATGCTGATTTGCTTGATTGTCATTGCCGTTCCTCCTATTTCTTGCGGTTGTCGATGACGCGCTTGATCTTGCCTTCGCTTCGCGGAAGCGTTCCCGGTCCTACAAGTATGATCTTCGGAGTCAGGCCGATGATTGTCTTGACGTTATCGAGAACGCGCTTGCGCAGATCCTCAAGATGGCGGATATTGTCCGAGAACGCCTCCGGAGTGACCTCAACCTTGATCTCGAACAGATCGAGCGTGTCAGTGGAGGAAAGGACGATCTGATAGTGCGGCGCGACTTCGGGGACGCGGAGGAGGCACGCTTCGATCTGCCCTGGGAATACGTTCACGCCATGGATGATGAGCATGTCGTCGGAACGAGCCGAGATGCGGTCCATGACGCGCATCGTGCGACCGCACTCGCACATCTTCGTCTGAAGGCGCGTAAGGTCGCGCGTACGGTAGCGGATCATCGGTGTACCGCAACGGGAGATCGTGGTGAATACCAGTTCACCGACTTCACCGTCAGGAAGCGGTTCAAGCGTATCCGGATCGATTATCTCAGGGTAGAAATGATCTTCCCAGATATGAAGTCCGTCACTGTGCTGACAGCCGCCTGCAACACCGGGACCTGAAATCTCCGTAAGACCGTAGATGTCATGAGCAATGATACCGGTTTCGCGTTCAATGTTCTGGCGCATCTCATTGGTCCACGGCTCGGCGCCGAAGATGCCATGCTTGAGGTTTGTGTCCTTGCGGAAATCAACGCCCTGACGCTTCGCCTCGTCAATTATGCGCAGGAAGTAGCTTGGTGTGCAGGCGATAGCCGTCACGCCAAGGTCGCGCATGAGCATCACCTGACGCTCCGTGTTTCCTCCGGATATGGGGAGAACGGCGCATCCAAGGCCTTCACCGCCATAGTGGAGCCCAAGACCTCCGGTGAAAAGCCCGTAGCCGTAGCTGACCTGAAGGACATCCCCGGCGCGGATTCCGTACATGGCAAGGCAGCGCATCACGCCGTTCTTCCACACCTCAACGTCATCCATCGTGTTGGGGATGCAGATTGGTTTGCCGGTCGTACCGCTTGAGCAGTGGAAGCGCACGACCTCGTCCATGGACGCACCGCGGAGCCCCATGGGATATTCATCCCGAAGGTCGGTCTTCTTCATGAACGGCAGGAGCTTGATGTCTGAGAGCGTCTTGATGTGCTCAGGCTTCACGCCGCGTTCGTCGCAGCGCTTTCTGAAGAGGGGAACGCGTTCATACGCATACTTGACGGTCCACTGGAGACGGTGGAGCTGAAG
>JAFXEA010000384.1 GCA_017521065.1 Kiritimatiellia bacterium
AGACCTGAACGATATCACACTGCTCCGCCGACGCCCCCCCCCGGCGACTGCTCAAGTGCCCACTCCCCCAGAACTTCCGTTCTGAGAGTCAGTCGCCAATGTTGGCGGAGGAAGAGTCTCAATTCAACAACTTTTCTACGTTGTCGAATCGAGAGTTCTGCACAGCCGCCTTCATATTTTCATGAAATTTCTGTTCACTTAGGTAAATTATATCATAATTCGGCGCACCCGAGTGGAACGGGATTCAAACTTCGCGGCGGCTCCTCGGTGCATTCTTCGGCACAATAAATGGCGTCAAATCCAGCAAACAGCAGGTTGCAAGTCCATTGCACTTGATACCGAGCGCGTCATTTGACGCACTTCGAGAATGCGGCAGCGAACGTCGTCCAGCCGCTTTCTAAGGCCTTGCGCGGCAGTCTCACGGATTTTGCATCCAGCCATTATACCATCCCACACCCATCATGTCATATATGTTGAATTCAAGTCCTCACATAGTATACACAACGGTTGCGCGATCTTATCATCGCGCGTCGAAAAAGCACTGCGGCACAGCCCCACACCCCACCAACTTGCGCCCTTGACAAGTATGCCTGCGCCATACAGAGAAACCTTCGTGCCGCAAAACAACGTCCCTGTTCTGCGGACGCATCCGTGGATTCACAGCGGCAAGGACAATACGAACAGCGAAAATCCGATAGTACGCCGGGTGGATATTGCTGTCCATTCAGAACCGCCGTGACGGCATTGGTCAGATCGCAATTATAACAGTCGTTGATATTTAGAAGATTTACAAGGTTCGTCGCCCAAGTCGGGCGCGCCAGGGCGGGAATACATTGCGTCAAAATCGCGTCTCGCAGCGACAACGTAATATTCCATACCACCTTTCATCTATTAGGCTCGAGGTTCGTGTCGTTTGGCGTTGGGTTGAAATAGCAGGGCATCCATAGTATCGGGTGGCCATTGTTGTCAACCGCGAACTCAATGTTCACTATTCCAAGATAATTGTATGACACGGCACCGCTGACAATATTCGTTTGGCATCGCGAACGAACAATCAACTCCTTTCCTTTGTCAAATTCGCATTTCAACCGAGGCTTCCTTCCAACCCTGTAGTATGAAAGCTCGGAAATATCGAATCTATTGGTTTGGGCTTCATATACATACGGACAAGCGCTACCATTATCAACATCGACGAGGTATGCGTTCTTTCCGGCAAAATCAATATACAATCGCATATCGGTATATTGCCATTGCATCTTTCCGTCCCATTCCAACCTGACAGCGAAATCGGCTATCGTCCCTTTCCCAAATGGGGAAGTCCAGTCATACTTGGCGGCATCAAAACCGATCCAAGTGTTTGTAGCCGGAACAACAAGATCTTTCATGCTGCAACTGACAACAGGATTTCTAATCTTCTTCAAGACGATCCGACAGTACATTGGATTAGGTTGCCACATCCCATCAATTACATCATGTTCACGCCCCATGTCAATAAAGGAGAACCCTCCCGTAGAGTCGTAATAACCGTCTTTCTTTGCACAAATTTCACCATAGCCATTTGTCTTCTTCGAAAACAAGAACACGCCATTTTCATCCGTTCTGCCGCATTCTTCTGAGCGATTGGCACCGACATTGTAACAAACACTAACAGCAGCATTGGTAACGAGATTACCAGTCTCATCACACACCTTAATCGAAACAGCGGTATCTGCGCCATTATGCATAGCGTCAACAAATTTTTTGCTATACTCGCCGGATGCCATAAAAACACTCAGAAGTGAGATTGCCATTAGATTTTTCTTCATTTGAGACCTCCAACTTCAATTACTTTTTCATAGAACTTGAATACGTAGAAATAGGCCCTGTCCTTCATGTCGGAATGCAACCAACGGGTTCCCCATGATGAAAATGATGGCCAGCCATTGGGACGATCAATTCCATTTTGTTGACTGCTCGGGATATTTAAATTGTAGGATTTACGTCTAAATATCTCTGAATACCCCACCGCCCCAGTCGCCGGAGCCCAGGCTGGTATGCCCTGAGCCAAATGGGCGTCAAGGACAAGGCGTTCGATGACATTCGTGTTCATGCTTTCGGGGTTGATTTGAAATACCGCATTGGTTGTCAGCACTTCGGGCGTCTGCGACATCGCCTGCGCTTCCGCGACGGAAAACTTGCGCAATCCAAGTGCGTTCTTTGCAAACCCCCAGCCGGACCAGCTCGTTCCACCCAGACCTTCCGTCAATCCGGCGCGCCCTTTCCAGATGTCTTGCTTGTGCCAGCAGTAATGCTCGAACCTCTGGCTGCTGTCTCCCTCGTAGTCGAATGGCCCCGGATGGTTGTTGCGGAACAACTCCAGGCAATGATCCCCGGTCGAATAGAAGTTGAACGCATATTGCGCGACGCTCGGGAAGCGCCCGCGCCAAGTGAGCTTGCTGCGCGAATCAGACTCGGGGAAAAGTGCGTGCCAGGATTTCGACCATGTGTTGGTTGGATAATTCACCCACTCCTGATGGACAAGGACGTTTGTCCCCTCGATTTCTGGGTCAAACGCTTCTATCGGTACCGCCGAGTTGCACATGATATATGCCGATGGTACGAGGCTATGGTCTTCAATCATCGACGAGACGACCATGTTGCCAAGCGAATGGGCAATCAGAACCTTATCGCCTGGTATTGCCTTGACTGTCTCGGCGATTGAACATGCCGTGACAAAGGCATTGGAGACGTTTTCTTGATAATTGGCTCCAGTCACTCCGAGGTCGCTTGCCCAACTCACAAAATAGTAATTCCCGCGAAATCCGGAATGCCAGAATCGCTTGAAAATATAGTCGCCCCACTTCTCGGACCCTTCAGGACTCACATTCGCGCCGTGCAACATGACAAGGTTTTTTGCACCAACTGTAGTGTAAGGTGGATTGTACGGGACGCCCAGGCTTGTCAGTCGAGACGCCACGTTTACATCCCTGTCGTTGATCCACCTGTACATGTGCTTCACAGGCGTGGTGAAAATCGGGAGGCGCCAGCGACAGACTTCTACACCATCCATATACGCCTTTAGGACGATTGGATTGGTGTCCCACCATTTTGACTCGGCGACAAGAATGCCAGACTCCTCACCAAAGCCTCCAAGTGTCGAATCCGACAGCACGACGTCCCCGTCAACCAGCGGCTGCAGCGCAGCCTCGTATAGATTGTCTCCGTATGACGTGACGACAACATTGGTTTGAATCACCCCCAGATTATCCCAGGCAACATTGGCGAATGTGACGTCGAGCGAAGAACCCCAGTTGTCGCCGCCAATGCGAAAGTCGACATCACCGGTTTGCCATGCATTGGTAAGCGACGACAAATCAATGGCGACAGGAAAGAGATTTACGAGATCCCACTTGCCGTTGACAACGGAATCGACGCTGTTGATGACCTCGTTGCCGTTGCCAAGCGCCTGATCGCCCCGCACAATGTCCTCGTTGATCCAGAACCTGAACGGATGTCCCAGACGGAACAGCTCGAGGTCTTCGGCGTCGATGCGTCCGTTGTGGTTGTAGTCCGCCAGTAGTGGAGGCTTGATCGCCGTCACGCGCTGGCGGACGACGTCGCTCGCGCATTCGTTGCCGTTGGTGGCGGCAAAGCCGAACACGATGTCGGTCGCGCCCTCCTGCGCGGCCGTAAGCGTGACGGCTATTTCACGTCCGCTCGTGTGTTGCGCCACGATCTTCTTCCATTGGGCCAAAGACACATCGAACGACTTCCCTGTTGTGGAATCGGCAAGCAGGAGCGGCTCGTCTGTCGTTGTCCCGTCAATCGAGAGGCCATAGAGCGGAGAACCAAGATAGAGCTTGAAGCCCGGCGCAGTTCCATCCAGTCCGATGTGGATGTTCCCAGACGGCAAATCGACGTCGGTGCGAAGCCGGAAGTCTGCGCCGTAAATTCGATTCGTGCCGATGACGACGGGGAATCCGAACTCAAGGTTGGCGTCGTTGAGTTTCTTGAGATTGAAGTACGGATGGTCGATCTTGAGTCCCAGCACGGTGTAGTTGTGTGTCTCGTAGACTGCTCCGGTCTTGCAGAGGGAAAGGTCGGAATCCTTGAAGTCTCTGCTGGGCGCGAGGCCGTGGACGTAGATGCTGCAGTCGTCGACGGTGCGCGCGAAGCGCTCTCCGTTCGCCGTGCGCACGGCAAGATTGTACGACTTCGCAGCAAGCGCGACGTAGTTCGTCCAGTGGTCGGGACAATCGCAGCACCTGACCCATGCGTCGGGAACGTCTATCGGGATGGCGTTTGTGTAGACCGGATCCCTGTCGAGCTTAAGCACGTCCGGCATCGAGGCGATGGCCATCGCATTCGTGTATGCGTCGCGATGGAGGTCTTCGCACTGGTCGTAGGGGCAGTTATGTTCGGCGCAAATGTTGGCAGGCGTTTCGTCACCCCCCGACTCG
The DNA here is from genome assembly GCA_017521065.1 of Kiritimatiellia bacterium. GTDB lineage: Bacteria > Verrucomicrobiota > Kiritimatiellia > RFP12 > UBA1067 > UBA1731. The sequence goes on from JAFXEA010000384.1 coordinate 4,440, forward strand.
CAACATGCACATCCGCAATCGCACCACGGATTGCCGCAGCAGACGCCAGAGCCGCAGGAGCAACTGTGTTCGTCTCCGTACTCCTCGTCCACCGGCATGCCGTCTCCATGCAGGTCATCGTCATCGCCCTCAGACAGCCTGGGGCAGAACCTCGCCGTCTGCGTGTACTGCGTCGGGCCATAAAGGTGGCGCGGATGTGTCAGCGTATAGGTGACAGTGGTAGTAGAGGAGCGAGGGAAACTCCCCGTCAGTTCGGCGGACAGATCGGATTTCGCCTCGACGGATATCCTGTCCGTCGCATTCCAGGTGCAAACCAGTCCCCTGATGTCCCTGCCTGGATCAAGGTATACCAGCAACTTCTTCGCATTGAGGTCGTGGATGCACGGCTCCTTCGCCTTGGTGTTCGGGAATGCGATCCAACCGTGTTCAAGCGTGTACCAGGCCGGGAGACGTCCGATGGTGTAGCTTCCCGAGTCGATTTCCGCCTGCAAGGCCTCCGGGATAGAACCCCAGATGCAAAATTCAACACCCCTCGGCAGAGGTACGCGAACGCTATTGGCGGTCGGGTCGGGGGAGTCTCCGCCCGAGCCGCGCAAAAGCGGAGGCGCGGGACGAGCCATCACGGGGACTACGATGTCACCGATGACGATGCGCCCGGCCCCGCTTCCGCTCACGGTGATTGTCAGCACGGCAGTGTCGTTGGTGTCAATGGGATAGGCGAATGGCGCATTTGTCGTCCCGGTGTAGATGATGTGCTCGTATATTGTGTTCGTTGAGCCCTCCGGACAGGAGAACGGATCGAGGTCTCCAAGCTTCGCTGCAAAGCCGTCGCAATATGTGCCGCTGATTGAGTTGGGGTCGAGCGGATCGGAGCCGTAAACCAAAAGCTCCTCGTTGTCATTCAGGCCGTCGTAGTCCGTGTCAGCATTACGCGGATCGGTGCCATAT